>CARUQW010000016.1 GCA_949077355.1 uncultured Clostridia bacterium
AATGGAATGAACAAGGAAGCGAAATATTAATGATATTTATTTAATAAGTTCTTATAATTTAATATGGTATATATAACCCAAATATTTTTAAGCAATTACTTTTATGAATTTGAAAAACTATAAATAATATGGTATAATCCATAATATAAAATAAAAGGAGAAAAAAATGCCAAAATTCTTTGTAAAACAAGAACAAATCCAAGAAAATAGAATAACTATAAAAGGTCAAGATGTTAATCATATTAAAAAAGTATTAAGAGCACAAATAGGAGAAGAATTACCAATATGCGATTGCGAAAATGGAAAAAATTTTTTATGCACGATTCAAGAAATGCAAGATGAAAAAATAGTGTGTCAAATTAAACAACAAATAGAGGAAGAGGTAGAATCGAATGTGGAAGTAACTGTTTTGCAAGGTTTGCCTAAAGCGGATAAAATGGAATTGGTAATACAAAAGTCAGTGGAATTAGGAACCTATGCTATTACGCCAGTTGAAATGAAAAGATGTGTTGTAAAATTAAATGAAAAAGATAAAAGAAAGAAGATAGAAAGATGGCAAAAAATAGCAGAAGTAGCTGCAAAGCAGAGTGGAAGAAATAGAATTCCACAAGTTAATGAAATACAAACCATTAAAAATATTTGTAATTTATGCCAAGAATATGATATAGTATTAGTAGCTTATGAGAATGAAAAAGAAAATAAATTAAAACAAGAATTAGAAAAAATAAAAGACAAGCAAAAAGAACATGTAAAGCTAGCTATTTTAATTGGGCCAGAAGGTGGGCTAGAAGAAGCAGAAATCAATCAATTAAAAGATAAGGGAGCTAAGATTGTAACATTAGGTAAACGAATTTTAAGAACAGAAACAGTGGCACTTAGTATGTTAAGTATTATTATGTATGAATTGGAAGAATAAAGTGAAGGGAATGAAATAAATGGTAGAAGAAGTATCAGAAAAAAAGAATAAACTTCTGAAAGAAATATCACAGGAAATTGTAAAGAAAATGTTTGGAAACCTGTTAAGAGCGGTTGGAATTATGATTTATTTTATGATTTTGAATTTAGCATATTTTACTATGAAACAAGAAAGATTAATAGGTGACATTAAAGTATTTGCAGGAGCTTTCTTAGTAACAGGAATTATCTTTTTAGAAAAAGCATACAAAAGAGATAATGGAACAATGGGAATTACTGGTGTGGAATTTTTATTTTTAGCATTACATAGTTTATCAATTATGCATGTAATTACAATGTTAAAATATGATTTTAGACTTTATTTACTAACATCTTCCTATATTTTTTCAATTTATTATGTATTGAAATCAATTGTATTATATACAAAGGGAAGAAAAGAATATTTAAATAGTTTGAGTGATATCTCTGAAATTGTAAAAAAAGAAGAACCAATAAAAAAAGAAGCTAAAAAAAGAGAAAAACAAGAATCAGAAAAAAAGATAGAACAAAAACAAGTGGAAAAGAAAAAGAATAAGAAAAAAGTAGAGAAACAGACAGAAAAAGTAAAAAATAATAAAAAGGAAAATTCAGAAAAAAGTAAAACAACCAAAAGAAAAACGAAAAAAACAGAAGCAAAAAAAGAAATAGAAGAAGTAAAAGTTCCAGAGAAAAAGAAAAGAGGAAGACCTAAAAAAGAGGTGAAAGTTAAAAATGATTAAAAGTATGACAGGATATGGTAAAGCTAATTTAGAAAAAAATGAAAGAGAATACCAAGTAGAAATAAAAAGTGTTAATCACAGATATTTAGATATTTCTGTAAAAATGCCAAGAGTTTTAAGTTATTTAGAAGAAATGGTAAAAAAGGAAATAGCAACAAAAGTAAAGAGAGGAAAAATTGATGTTTTTATTACTTTTCAAAATAATTCTACGGAAGGGAAAGAAATTAAAATTAATACCGAAATTGCTAAAATTTACATTGATGAATTAAAGAAATTAGCAGAACAAGAAAAGATATCAGCCAATATAGAAGTAACAGAAATTTCTAAATTACCAGATGTTTTAAATATTCAAAATAAACAAGAAGATGAAACCATCAAAGAGGAATTGCTAGAAACTGTTAGCCAAGCAACTGAAAATTTAGTACAAATGAGGCTCATAGAAGGTAAAAAAATGGCAGAAGATTTATTAGTAAGAATAAAGAGTGTGCAAGAGAAAGTAAAAGAAATATCTTCACTTTCTACTGGACTTATTGAAGAATATGTAGTAAAATTAGAAGGTAGAATAAAAGAAATATTGAAAAATCAGGAAGTAGATTCAGCAAGACTAGCACAAGAAGTGGTTATTTATGCAGACAAATGCTCGGTAGAAGAAGAGGTAACTAGGCTAAAAAGCCATATGTTACAATTTGAAAAGTTACTTAATTCA
This sequence comes from uncultured Clostridia bacterium, assembly GCA_949077355.1. Taxonomy (GTDB): domain Bacteria; phylum Bacillota; class Clostridia; order TANB77; family CAG-508; genus CAG-269. The sequence goes on from CARUQW010000016.1 coordinate 2,380, forward strand.
GAAGAAGCAATTGGAAAAAAATTAGATTTTATCATTCAAGAGATGAATCGTGAAACGAATACAATTGGTTCAAAGGCAAATAATTTAGAAATTACCAATGATGTCATTGATGTAAAAACAGAATTGGAAAACATTAGAGAACAAATACAAAATATTGAATAACAAAAAAATAGTTGCCATTAGGCAAAGAAATGGAGGGAAAATGATGCAATTAGTAAATATTGGATTTGGAAATATTGTTTCATCAGAAAGGATTGTGGCGATTGTAAGTCCAGAATCAGCACCAATCAAGAGAATGGTGCAAGAAGCGAAAGATAATAAAACAGCAGTTGATGCTACTTATGGAAGAAGAACAAGAGCAGTATTAATTATGGATTCTGGACATATTATTTTATCAGCAGTTCAACCAGAAACGGTTGGAGGTAGAATTGATAAATCAATTTCACAAGAATTTGAAAAATAATTCAAATAAAAAAGAAAGGATTGAAAAAATATGATAGTAAAACCAACGGTAGGACAATTATTAACAAAAGCGAAAAATAGATATGAATTAGTAATTGCAACAGCAAGAAGAGCAAGACAAATTGCAGCAGGAGATGAAGTAAAAACCAGTGTAAAAGAAGAATCACCAGTAACTTTAGCTGCTAATGAAATAGCAGAAGGGAAGGTAACAATATGTTAGTCATATTATCTGGTGTAGCAGGAGCTGGAAAAGATACAATCAAAAAAGAATTAATTAAAAGGATGGAAAATGTAGAATCACTTCCATCTTTTACTTCTAGACCTATGCGTGAAGGAGATATAGAAGGACAAACCTATAATTTTGTGAGTCGTGAAGAATTTGAAGAAATGATAAAAAGAGAAGAATTTTATGAGTATGATATTCATCATAATCAATATTATGGGACGTCTAGAAAACTATTAAACGAAAAAATCAAAAGTGGAAAAGTAATCGTAAAAGATATCGATGTAAATGGAACAGAACATTTGAAAGAATTGTTAAAGGAAGATACTCGAGTAGTAACTGTTTTTTTAAGAGTTCCTAAAGAAGAGTTAAAGAAAAGATTAGAAGCTAGAATAGACCAACCGAGTCCAGCAGAAGTAGTATTAAGATTAAATCGATTTGATTATGAAGAATCGAGAATTAATTTGTATGATTATGTGTTAAAAAATGATGATTTAGAAAAAACAGTACAAATTATAGAGACAATTATAGAAAATGAACTAAGAATGGAAAAGGAGTAATTGCATGGAAGAATCAAAAGAAAGATTTCTTGATAAAATAATCAAAGAACTTTGTTCTGAAATGAATATAAAACTAGAAGAGTTGTCTTATGGCTGGGTGTTACAACTTTCAAAAAACGGAAAAGTAAGACATATTACAAGAAATCACTTTGATAATAATCCACAAGCAAGTAGTGAAATAGCAGATGATAAATATGCAACTTATGAGGTATTAAAATCACAAAATGTACCAGTAATTAAACATACTATGATATTTAATCCAGCTACGAGAAGTCGTTATGTGCCAGAAGAAGGCATTTGGTCTATGATAGAAAATGAATTCATAAAATATGGAGCACTTGTTGTTAAACCAAATAATGAATGTGAAGGACAAGGAGTGGAACTTTGTCGTAATCAGAAAGAATTAGAAATAGCAATTGGAAAATTATTTCAAACACATGCGAATATTAGTATATGTCCGTATTATAATGTGAAAAAGGAATATAGAACTTTTTATTTAAATGGAGAAGTATTTTTAATTTATGCTAAAACAAAACCTTTTGTAATTGGTGATGGAAAGTCAACATTGGAAGAACGAATCAAGAGTTTGAATTTACCAAAAAGGAAAGTGGTAGAAGATAATTTGAAAAAATTGGATATGACATATGTGCCTCAAAAGAATCAAAAAGTTGAAATTTCATGGAAGCATAACTTAAGTGGTGGTTCCATTCCTATTGTTTTAGAAAAAGACGAAATATATCAAAAAATAGAACAACTAGCGATTCAAGCAGGACAAGCCATGAATATGAATTTTGCTACGATTGATATCATTCAAACGATGGAGGATGAGTTTTATGTTTTAGAGGTTAATTCAGGGGTTTGTGCAACTATTTTTTCTGAATCGATAGCGGATGGATATGAAAAAATGAAAAATATTTATCGAGAGGCATTAAAGAAATTGTTTTAATAAAAATACCTGTTAAATAAAATGACTAGTATGATAAGAGTTGTTTTAACAGGTATTTTTTTACGCTTGTTTCACTAAAAAATACCTTGTGAAAAACAAAAAAGTTTGATATACTAATGCATAAGAAAAGGAGAAAAAAATGATAGCAGAAGTAATCATCAATCGAACGGCTAAAAAATTAAATAGAACTTTTGATTACTATGTCCCAAAAGAATTAGAGGGGCTTATTTTGGTTGGAAGCAAAGTATTAGTACCTTTTGGAAAAGGAGAAAAACTAGAAGAAGCCTTTGTTGTAAAGCTAAAGGAAAGAACGAATTATTCTAATCAAATTAAAAAAATCACAAAATTAGAAGAGCAGTTAAAAGATGAGCAAATTGAATTGGCCAAATGGATGGCGAAAAGATATTTTTGTAATGTGTCAGATTGTATTAAACTAATGTTAACACCAGGAACAAGAACAAAAAATAAAGAAAAAAGAATACAAGAGAAAACCATAAATTGTGTGTATCTGGCGAAAGAAATAGAAGAAATTGAGTTTGACATCCAAACAGAGAAAATTAAATCTGAGAAGCAGAAAAAAATTATAAATTTTGTAAAAGATAATGAGGGAGTAACTATTCCAGAAATTGAAATGTTTACAGATGCTTCAAGGGCCATTGTAAATACACTAATAAAAAATGGATACTTAGAAATAATAGAACAAAAAGTAGAAAGAAACCCATTAAATTTGAAAGATATGGAGAGTATAAAAAGGATTGAAAAAACAGAAAGTTTAAAATTAACAGAAGAGCAGGAAAAGGCGTATCAAACAATAAAACAAAAAATGAAAGAAAAAAGTTATCAATCTTTTTTATTGTATGGTGTAACGGGTTCCGGAAAAACAGAAATCTATTTACAATTAATTCAGAAGGCATTGGAACAAGAAAAAACTGCCATCTTATTAGTTCCAGAAATATCACTAACACCTCAGATGTTAGACCGATTTATTGCTCGATTCGGAAAAGAAGAAATTGCAGTTTTGCATAGCAAATTATCCATTGGTGAAAGACATGATGAATGGGAAAGAATTCGAGAAGGAAAAGCAAAAATTGTCATAGGAGCTAGGTCAGCAATTTTTGCACCAATTGAAAATATTGGTATTATCATTATTGATGAAGAACATGACAGTTCCTATAAATCAGAAGCAAATCCTAAATATGATACCAAAGAGATAGCTAAAAAAATAGCAAAACAAAGTGGCTGTCCACTATTACTAGGAAGTGCAACACCAGATATCAAGAGCTATTTCAAAGCGAAGAAAAAAAATGAATCAGAAGTAGAAATGTTACAATTAACCAAAAGAGCAAATCAATCAACTTTGCCAAAAGTGCAGGTTGTTGATTTAAAACAAGAATTGGTAAATGGAAATCGTTCTATGTTAAGCATGGACTTATATACTGCGATTGAAGAAAATTTAAAACAAAAAAGACAGACTATTTTATTTTTAAATCGAAGAGGTTATTCAACCTTTATTATGTGTAGAAATTGTGGGTATACTGTCCAATGTAAGAATTGCAATATTAGTATGACATATCATAGTTATGAAAAAAAGCTAAAATGTCATTATTGTGGTTATGAAGAAAATGTGGTAACAATATGTCCAGAATGTCACAGCGACAAAATACGATATTTTGGAACAGGAACCCAAAAGTTAGAACAAGAAATTCAAAAACAATTTCCACGGAGCTAAAACTATTCGAATGGACATTGATACCGTAACAAAAAAGAATTCTCATGAAGAGATTTTAAATCAATTTAAGAATGAAAACATAGATATTCTAATTGGAACCCAAATGGTAGTCAAAGGACATCATTTTCCAAATGTAACACTAGTAGGTGTTATTGCAGCAGACAGTTCCTTGAACATAGATGATTATCGAGCCAATGAACGAACTTTTCAAATTTTAACACAAGTGGCACGGACGAGCAGGAAGAGAAAAATTACCAGGAAAAGTAATCATACAAAGTTACAACCCAGAAAACTTTACCATCCAATGTGCCAAAGAGCAAAATTACGAAAAATTCTATGAAACAGAAATAGCCTTACGTAAGCAGTTGAAATATCCTCCATTTTGCGATATAATAGTAGTGAATTTTAATAGTCTATCAGAACAAGAAATCAAAAAAACAAGTCAATGGATGTATGAAAAACTAAAAGCTAGTTTAGAGGAAGAGCAATTTAAAATATTCAGACCAATGCCATCACCAATTGACAAAATACAAAACAGAATACGTTATCGAATTATTATAAAAGGAAATATGACCAAAGAGGCCAATACCGTATTTAATCAATATTTAAAAGAAATATATAGCAAAAATCTAAAAACGACACGAATTACAATCGATGTCAATCCAAACAACATGATGTGAAATTGGGGACGTTTCCTTTTTCACATTTTGGGGTAAGATAGATAAAAGTAAAGGAGTAAGAAGAAATGGCAATTAGAAATTTAAGATTAGATGGAGACGAAATTTTAAAAAAGAAGTCAAGAGAGGTCGAAAATATCGATGAGAAAATACAAATTTTAATTGATGATATGATAGAAACAATGCATAAATACAATGGAGTAGGATTGGCAGCAGTACAAGTAGGCGTTTTAAAAAGAGTAATTGTGATTGATTTGTATGATGATAAAGGTCCTATTGTATTAATCAATCCAGTTATTGTTAAAACAAAAGGGGAACAAGAAGTAGATGAAGGTTGTTTGAGCTTCCCGAATCAATTTGCTAAAGTGATAAGACCAGCAGAAGTAGTAGCTGAGTATATGGATAGAGATGGAAAAAGAATGAAAGTTAAGGCAAAAGAATTATTAGCACAAGCAATTTGCCATGAAGTAGATCATTTGAATGGCGAAGTGTTTATGGATAAAATAATACCAGGTACATTAGAATATGTGGAGCCTGAACAAAAATAGCTGGCAAAAAGAAAGGAAAAATAAGATATGAATGTATTATTTATGGGAACTCCCGATTTTGCTAGGGAAAGTTTAAAATCTATTTATGAAGCAGGTCATAATATTTTAGGAGTGGTAACCAATTTAGATAAACCAAAAGGGAGAGGCATGAAATTGCAACCATCTGAAGTAAAAGAATATGCTTTAGAGAAAGGATTAAAAATATATCAACCAGAAAAAGTAAAAAATAACAAAGAATTTAGAGAAGAGATAGAAAAGCTAAAACCAGACGTAATTTGTGTAGTTGCTTATGGAAAAATTCTTCCTAAAAAGATATTGGAAATTCCAAAATATGGGTGTATTAATGTTCATGGTTCTTTACTTCCAAAATATAGAGGAGCAGCTCCGATTCAATGGGCTGTTTTAAATGGTGATAAAGTGACTGGTATTACAACGATGTATATGGACGCTGGAATGGATACAGGAGACATGATTTTAAAAGAAGAAGTAGAAATAGGAGAAGATGAAACCACAGGAGAGTTATGGGACAGATTAGCTAAAATAGGAGGAGAACTGCTAGTAAAAACGTTACAGCAAGTAGGAAAAGGAACAGCACCAAGAGAGAAACAAGGGGATGATTTTTCAATTGCTCCGATGCTTTCAAAAGAAATGGCAAAAATTGAATGGGATAACCAAACTGCACAAGAAATCAAAAACCTAGTAAGAGGATTAAATCCAATCATGGGAGCATATACTTATTTAAACGGGAAGAAAATAAAATTTTGGAAAGTTGCAATTGCAACAAAAGATGAAATAATAGTAAATAATATAGATGTTTTAAAAAATGGAACGATTCTTATTGCAAATCCGAAAGATGGACTTTTTATTAAGACGGTCGAAGGTGTTTTAAAAGTGCTAGAAATCCAAGGAGAGAATGCTAGAAGAATGTCAATTCAGGATTTCTTGAGAGGAAATATGATTAAAGAATATGATGTATTTGAATCATGATTTTTTCGTCCACACCTACAAGCATTGCTTATCTGTAAGCTCACTTAACGTTCGCACAGCTAAGGTCATCCCCAAAATCATGAAAATTTGAAAAAGTAGTTGTAAAAAAGGGGAAAGATTGATATACTTAGTATGAGAATTTTCAAATCGAAAGGAGATTTTTATGAGTGAAGAAAATCAAAATCAAGGTGAAGTAGTGGAATTAGAGGAAGAAATAAAAACAGAAAATGAAGGGATTCAAATTTCAAATGATGTAGTGGCAGTAATAGCTGGTGTGGCTGTATCAGAAGTTCCAGGTGTTGCAGGAATGGCTGGTGGATTTGCAGGAGGAATTACAGAAGTTTTAAGTGGAAAAAAGAATTTGGCAAAAGGAATTAAAGTAGATGTAGAGGGAACCTCTGCTAAAATTGATGTAAATATTATTGTAGAATATGGTTCTAGAATTCCAGATGTAGCTTTTGAAATTCAAAATAGAGTGAAAAAAGCGGTAGAGAATATGACTGGATTAAAGGTAGAAGAAGTCAATGTACATGTACAAGGAGTTAATACAGACAGTGCAAAAGGAGAAATGAAACAGGAAGAGGTTTCAGAAACAGAAGTGATAAGTGAAGAAAACTAAAGTAAAGAATTCCAAAAAGAGTGCGTGAATTTCACGTGCTCTTTTTGGATTCTTTACAAAATTGATAGACTGGTAAATTAATAGATTAACCAATTTTCATTCCACGACAGTTCAACAGAGGACCAGCACATTCAAAATGCTGAGCCACTACAGTTGTTTCGCGATAAGGAGAGAACTTAGAAAAATCACCAAGGAGAATTTCCTTAGCTCTTAAGTCTCCAGAACAGTTGTAACCTAAGATATAAATGCTTTCTTTAGCAGTTATGTCGTCAGAATCATTATTTCCACTAACTAAATAATTTTGACAGTTAATGTTATAAGCATGACAGGATCCTTTTACTTCAATGTTACCTGTACAGGATACATGGCAGGCATCCATATCATCAACCAGAATATTTCCATTGAAAATATGAAGCTTGTCTTAATTTTAAGTAAATTTTTTGTGGAAACTGTTGTAAAAAAGAGAAGATACTGGTATACTTATGGTATTAAAAATAGGAGGGATGGAAATGAAAATTTTAGAAAAAATCACACTAATTATTTATTCAAATATCATGTTAATAGTATCAATCATCTTATCACTATTAGTATTTGGATGGTTAGATATAGAACTAGTAGGAAACATTGTAACAAAAATTATAATAGGAGAAACATCAGGAAAAATCATATTAGGACTAAGTGTTGCTTTCATCTTATTATCCATAAAATGTATCTTTTTTGATACAACTTCTAGAGAACAAATTAAAGAAAGACAAGGAGTTCTTTTAGAAAATGAGAGTGGTAAGCTTATGATTTCAAAAGAAACAATAGAAAACTTAGTAAATTCTGTAGCCTTGAATTTCCAAAGTGCAGAAGATGTTACAACTAGAGTGGTATTAGATAAAGACAACAATGTAAAAGTTTTTGTTAATTTAATTGTCAATGAAGAAGCTATTATTAAAGATTTATCAGCAAATCTTCAAGCAAAAATTAAAGAAAAGGTAAAGGCAGCGACAGATTTAGAAGTAAAAGAAGTTAATATTACGGTTAAAAGAGTTGCTTCTACACAACAAACGACAAATTAAGCAAACAATAGAATAGAAAGAGAAGGAAAGTGATAAAAATGAATCTAAAGGATTTTTGGAACAATTATAAAGGTGCTATTATAGGAATTGTAATAGCTATGCTAGTTTTGGTAACAAGATTACATGATTTGATTTTAGCAATTGTAGTCCTATTATTAGGAGCTTTTATAGGAAATTATGTACAACAAAACAAAGAAGATGTCAAAACAAAATTGAAATCATTTATTGATAAAATGTAGTGACTAAGAAAGGAAAGAATATGAATCGAACAGCTATTAGAGAACAAACCTTTAAACTAATTTATAGTTTAGAAATACAAAAACAAGAAAACTTGGAAGAAGCCATCGAATTATATGAAGAAAGTAATGAAATTACAGATGAAAAGGCAAAAGAATATATAAAAAATGTAATTTTTGGAATTCAAGAAAATAAAAATGAGATTGTTCATCAGATAGAAATTAACTTAAAGGCAGAATGGAAAATAGAAAGAATTTCTAAAGTAGATTTAGCAATTTTAAAATTAGCTATTTACGAATTAAACTATACAGAAATACCATTTAAAGTAGCCATTAATGAAGCAGTAGAATTGGCTAAAAAGTATGGAGAAGATACTTCCAAAAATTTTGTGAATGGTGTTTTAGCAAGTGTAGTAAAAGAGAAATAGAGGGAAAAAAGTATGAAATATGCGGATATGGCAATATCAGTATCGTATTTAAACCAATACATCAAAAATAAAATAGCAGAAGATGAATACTTAAATAATATTTTGGTAAAAGGAGAAATTTCAAATTTTAAAAATCATTATACAGGACATATGTATTTTACCTTAAAAGATGAAAATTCTCTTATCAAATGTATTATGTTTAAATCCTATGCTCAAAAATTAAATTTTATGCCGAAGGATGGAATGAAAGTATTTATTCTAGGAAGTGTATCTGTTTTTGAAAGAGATGGAGTCTATCAAATTTATGCTAAAGCTATGGAAGAAGATGGCTTAGGAGATTTATATACAAGATACCAAGAATTAAAGAACCGATTAGAAGAACAAGGATTGTTTGAGGAAGAACATAAAATGCCAATACCAATGATGCCAAAAGTGATTGGTGTTTTAACTTCTCAAACAGGTTCGGTTATTCGAGATATTATCAATGTTTCTACTAGAAGAAATCCGAATGTAGTCATTCGATTATTACCCGTTCCTGTACAAGGAGAAGGAGCAGCTCAAAAAATTGCAGATGGAATAACTTATATGAACCGAAATCGATTAGCAGATGTATTAATTTTAGCAAGAGGGGGAGGATCCTTAGAAGACTTATGGCCTTTTAATGAAGAAATAGTAGCACATAGTATTTACCATTCGGAAATTCCAGTTATATCAGCAGTAGGACATGAAACCGATTTTACAATAGCTGATTTTGTAGCTGATTTAAGAGCACCGACACCATCTGCAGCAGCTGAATTAGCAGTACCAGATGTGTATGAAGTAAAACAAAAAATAGTAACTTATCAAAATCGATTAAGAATATCCTTAATTAAAAAAGTTCAGATTATGAAACTAAGATATGAAAAAAGTATGTCAAGTTTTGTTTTCAAAGAACCTACTCGAAGAATTCAAGAGAACTATATTAGAATTGATAATCAAATAAAACATTTGGAAAATTTAATGAAGACAAGAAAAGAAATAGAGAGAACAAGATATGTGAAATTAATTGCTAAATTAGATGCCTATAGTCCATTAAAAACACTAGCAAGAGGATATTCTATTACACAAAAAGAAGGAAAAGTAGTAAAAGCAGGGGTGGAATTGCAAGCAGGAGATGTAGTGGATATTCGATTTATGGATGGAAGTAAACAAGCAATCATACAATAAATGTTAAAAGGAGAAAAGAGAGTTGAGTAAAAGTTTTGAAGAACAAATAGAACAATTAGAAGAAATTGTAACGGAGCTAGAAAAAGGAGAATTAAGCCTAGAAGATTCTGTTTTAAAATTTGAAGAAGGAATCAAAATTTCAAAGGAATGTAATAAAACATTGGAAGAAGCAGAAAAGAAAATTACAATTTTGGTAAATCAAGATGGAGAAATGAAAGAAGAGAAGTTTGAAACAGAATAAGAAGATAGAAGAAAATTTAAATAAAGGGGAGAAAAGCAGAAAATGAATGACTTTATAGCATTTGTGCAAAATAAATATATTTATGTGCCATTCTTTTTATGGTTTGGCATACAATTATTCAAGTTAATTTATGACTTATATACAACGAAAAAATTCAATTTCAAAAGAATTATGGGAGCAGGAGGAATGCCTAGTTCACATTCGGCGGTAGTAGCAGGATTAGCTACTTTAATTCGGAAAATATGAAGGAGTGGATAGTGCAATTTTTGCCTTAGCATTTATTGTAGCGTTTGTAGTTATGTATGATGCTTGTGGTGTAAGAAGAGCAGCAGGAAAGCAAGCAGCATTATTAAATAAATTAATTGAAACACCAGGTCTTACAGGAATGCAAGTATCAGAAAAATTAGTAGAAGTTTTGGGACATACACCAGTACAAGTATTTGTAGGAGCAATTATAGGAGTAGTAGTTGGAGTAGTTGTTTAAATTACAAAAAAGGAGGAGTTGATATGACTGATATTGAAATTGCAAGAAGTACAAAACTAGAAAGAATTGTAGATATAGCAAAAAAAGTAGGGATTAAAGAAGAGGATATAGAACAATATGGAAAATACAAAGCAAAAATTTCAGAGACCATTTATGAAAACTTGAAAGATAAACAAGATGGAAAACTAGTCTTAGTAACAGCAATTAATCCAACACCATTAGGAGAGGGAAAGACTACAATGTCAATTGCTATAGCAGACGGATTAAGAAGAATGAATGAGAATGCAATCCTAGCTTTAAGAGAACCATCTTTAGGACCTGTATTTGGAATTAAAGGAGGAGCAGCAGGAGGAGGAAGAGTTCAAATTGCGCCAATGGAAGATATTAACTTACATTTTACAGGAGATATTCATGCTATGACAGCAGCTAATAACCTATTAGCTAGCTTAATTGATAACCATATTTATTTTGGAAATGAACTAGGTTTTGAAAGAGTGGTATGGAAAAGATGTTTAGATTTAAATGATAGACAATTAAGAGAGGTAGAAACTGGTTTATCAGGAGAAAAGAAAATTGTTCCTAGACATGATAAATTTGATATTACGGTAGCTTCCGAGATTATGGCAATTATGTGCTTAGCAACAGATATTAAAGATTTAAAAGAAAAATTAGGAAATATATTAGTAGGTTATAACAAGCAAGGAGAACCAATTTATGCTAAACAATTAAAAGCAGAAGGTGCTATGACAGTTTTATTAAAAGATGCTTTAAAACCTAATTTAGTACAAACTTTAGAACATACACCTGCAATTGTTCATGGAGGGCCATTTGCCAATATTGCTCATGGATGTAATAGTATTATTGCAACAAAATTGGCATTAAAATTGGGAGATTATGTCATAACAGAAGCTGGATTTGGAGCAGACTTAGGTGCTGAAAAATTCATGGACATTAAATGTAGAAAAGCAGGAATAAAACCAGATGCAGTAGTACTAGTAGCAACCATAAAAGCGATTAAATATCATGGAGGCGTAGAAAAGGATAAAATACAAGAAGAAAATATCGAAGGAATTGAAAGAGGAATCGATAACGTATATCGTCATATTGATAATTTAAAAAATAAATTTGGTGTTAATGTAATAGTAGCGTTAAATCGATATGTACAAGATACCGAAAAGGAAATTAGATTTTTACAAGAAAAGTTAGCAGAAAAAGGAGTAGAATTAAGTTTAGTAGAAGGATGGGCAAAAGGTGGAGAAGGAGCCATAGACATTGCTCAAAAACTAGTGAAGCTAACAAAACAAGAAGAAAAATTTCATTATATTTATGAAACAGAAGATACGATTCAAACTAAAATTGAAAAAGTAGCAACTAAAGTATATGGAGCAAAAGGAGTAGAATATTCAGAAACAGCTTTAGCAGAAATTAAAAAAATAGAAGAACTGGGATATGGAGATTTTCCAGTATGTATTGCTAAAACACAATATTCTTTTTCAGACGACCCTAAAAATTTAGAATGCAAAGATGAGTACAATATTAGAATTCGAGATATTAACTTAAAAACAGGTGCTGGTTTTGTAGTAGCTTTAGCAGGAAAAATTATGACAATGCCAGGACTTCCTAAAGTACCATCAGCAGAAAGCATTGATATTGATGAAAATGGAGAAATTGTAGGAATATTTTAATTGAATATAGAGGGATTTTAGGGACATTCCTTAAAATCCTTTTTTGCCAAAGGGGGACGGTCCTTTTTGGCATATTTTGTTGTATAGATAACTTTAATTGTTGTTGTCTAGTTTACTTAAAAATGTAAAAAGAGATTGAAAAAAGGAATGACTTATGTTAGAATTTTTTTAGAACAAAAGAAGGAGAAATAAATGAAAACAATAATCAAGCAAACGATAAAGAAATATATGGGATTTATTTTTATAATATCGCTGTTCATTACTATAAATATGTATATTTTAACACTACCTGCAAAAATAATAGGAAATGTTATTGACCTTATGAGTAACATAGAACAAAATAAGCAGGAAATCATATTTTCTCTTTTTTATTTAATAGGTACTGTAATCTTATATCTCTTCACTAGACTGCCATGGAGAGCTCTGGCAACGTATACTTCTAGAAGTTTTGAAAGAGAATTAAAAAACCAAATATTTTCTCAATTTATTCGATTAAAAATGGTAGATTTACAAAACATAAAAAATGGAGAATTTATGTCCTATTTTACAAAAGATGTGTCTGAAATTAGAAATTTCTTTTTTCGTGTGATGTCTTATGCGATTCGTGTCTTAGTAATGTCTGTAATAATTCTTGGAACAATGGTAACCAATACCAATTTAAAGCTAACTGTTATTACTTTGTGTCCAATTATTCTAACTGGTTTTGTTGTAGTAAAATTAAAGGCTTATGTACAAAAAAGTTTTAAGAAGTCACAACAATATTTTACGGAACTTTCTGAATATGTGCAAGAAAGTACAGATAGTATTCGAACAATAAAAGCCTATGCTGGTGAATATAACCAGCTGAAAGAATTTATGAGAAAAAACGAACGATTAAAAAGAAGTAATAATACAGTAGATGTACACTCAACACTTTTATCAATTAGTATTAATTTAGGTTTTGGAATTTGTTATACAATTGCATTGTTATTAGGAAGTCAATTAGTTTTAAGTGGAGAAATTACAATTGGAGATTTTACAGCTTTTAATGCTTATATTGGATTATTTTATGGACCAGTTTACTGGATACCAAGTTTAATACAGAAATATAAAAGAGCGCAAATTTCTTATAAAAGATTAGATACACTTTTTCAATTAGAAAGAGAAAAAATCAATCTAAAAAATATAAAAAGAGAAGAGAATTTAATAGGTGATATTGAGATAAAAGATTTAAGTTATAATTATCCAACTACCATAGAGGTAGCGTTAAAAAAGATTAATCTAAAAATACCAAAAGGAAATACCTTAGGAGTAATAGGAACCATAGGAAGTGGAAAAACAACATTAATGAATTTGCTAATGAAATTATATACGATTCCAGATGGAAAAATAGCAATAGCAGGAAAAGATATTAATGAAATTCCTACAGAGATTATTAGAAATAATATTTGTTATATCACACAAGAGCATTTCTTATTTTCCACTACTTTGAAAGAAAACATTACATTATTTAAAGAAGGATATGAAGAGAAAGAGATAATAGAAAGTACAACAAGAGCAATGCTAAAACAAGAATTACAAGAAATGAAAAGTGGAATTGAAACAGTAATAGGAGAAAGAGGAGTTGACTTATCAGGAGGACAAAAACAAAGAGTACTTCTTTCAAGGGCTTTTTTACAGAAAAGTAATATTATTATTTTAGATGATGCTTTTTCTGCATTAGATAATAAGACAGAAGAACAAGTATTAGAAAATGTAAAGAAATTAACAAAAGATAAAACATGCATTATTGTCTCCAATCGAATATCTGATATCAAAGAAGCAGATGAAATTATTGTTTTAGAAGAAGGAGAAATTGTACAAAGAGGAATTCATAAAGACTTACTTCACGAACAAGGACTTTATCGTGAATTTTATGAACAACAATCCTCAAAAGAAGAAACAAGGGAGAAAGTATGAAAAATAAAACATTAAAAAGAGCATATCAATTAGCTAAACCACATAAAAAGACAATTATAATTGTATCGATATTATCCATTTTAGTAGCTATTACAGAAATCGTAAGACCTTATTTAATAGAGATTGTAATTGACCAATATCTAACCAAAGGAATGATCCAACAAGGATTTTTCACGATTACAATGATAGGATTGATTTATCTTGCTTTGGTGTTAATAGGAAATATAGTTGATTTTATTGCAACCACTACCACTAATATGATGGGGGAAGAAGTAATTTATTCTTTGCGTAATCGATTATTTCGTTATACGCAAAATGCAAACATAACATTTCATGATAAAACCTCAGCAGGTAAGCTATTTGTAAGAATTACAAATGATATAGAAGATATTGCAGCATTATTTAAAGAAGTGATAGCCACCTTTTTAAAAGATATTCTTATGATAATAGCAGTTATTGCTATTATGTTATATATTAGTATTAATTTGAGTATAATGGCATTGTTTGCGATTCCTTTTATTTTATTTTTTTCTTATGCATTGACAAAAATGCTAAATAAAATTTATGATAAAGCGAAAGCAATTCGAACCAATATGAATACTTTTTTAGCAGAATCTATTTATGGAGCTAAAATTATTAAAATTTTTAACATTCAAAATGAAAAACAAAAAGAATTAGAAAAATATACTAAAATGTATCGTGATACAAGAGCAAAAGAAGGGATTATCCAAGCATTATTGCCAGGAATTATGACTATTTTAGAAAATCTTGTGATTGCTATTATTATATGGGCTTGTATTCATCATTGGTTTGGACTTAATTTAGAAGTAGGCTTTATTTATGTCTTCACAACTTATATTAATAAACTATTTGAACCGATTACAAGAATTGTAGAAAACATAGAAACAGTACAAGAAGCTCTTGTATCGATTGATAAAGTATATGATATCTTAGATGAAAAGCAATATTTAGAAGATTTTGAAAGTGGAAAAAAATTAGAAAAGATACAAGGAAAAATAGAATTTAAGCATGTCTGGTTTTCTTATGACAATAAAAATTGGGTATTGCAAGATGTGAATTTTACAATTGAACCAGGACAAAGTGCTGCATTTGTGGGAAAGACAGGTTCTGGAAAAACAACCATTACAAATCTGATTAATCGTTTTTATGACATTCAAAAAGGAGAAATTTTAATTGATGGTATTAACATCAAAGAAATTAATTTGCGTAGCCTTAGGAGTCATATTGGAACAATCTTACAAGATCCATTTATTTTTGCCAAAAGCATTAAAGACAATATACGATTAAATCGAAACTTAGATGATGAATCTGTACAAAAAGCAATTGATTTAGCATCAGCTGATGAATTTGTTAAAGGATTACCAGAAGGAATGGAAGAAATATCGCAAGAAAGAGGAAATTCTTATTCAGCAGGACAAAAGCAATTATTAGCTTTTGCAAGAGTATTTGCTCATGAGCCAGATATTTTTATTTTAGACGAAGCAACTGCAAATATAGATACTTATACAGAAAGACTAATACAAAAATCAATTGAGAGAATATCATCTAACAAAACATCTATTTTTATAGCACATCGTTTATCAACCATTGTAAATGTCGATAAAATAATAGTATTGTATAATGGAAAAATTATCGAGGAAGGAAATCATAATGACTTAATACAAATAGATGGCTATTATGCAAAACTCTACAACTCCTATTATGAAAGTTTAGGATAGAGGGATTTTAGGGACGTTCCTTAAAATCCCTCCCTATCATTTTACCTTTGAGTAGTTGCAAATTTATACAAAAAAGAAAGTCTAAGTATAGACTTTTTTTTTCTTTTTCGATATAATAGGGAATATAATAAAGGTAGGAGGTTACATCAAAATGTATGAAAGAAGCGCCATAGTTTTAGAAAGATACATAGAAAAAATATTAGAATTCAATAAAAACTATAATTTAAAGAAAAATAATGAAAATTACAATGAATTAATGAATGAAATAGAAGAATATCAAGTAATGACAAAACAGGAATTAGCAGTAATACAAGATTTTGATGATACCGTAAAGCAAATAGAAAATTTGCAACAAGAACAAGAAAAAATATATAAATCGAATAAAGAATTAGAAGGTAATAGAACACAACTATTCAAAGATTTAGGAGAAGATGCTAAAACATTGGAAAACAAATTGATAAAAATAGAAGATGCATTAGAAAGAAATAATGACAAACTAAAAGAAATTAGAGAAGAATTTATCAAATGTTTAAGTGATTTTTCACAAAAACAAAAAGATAGAAACAAATGTGAAAAGGCAAGAAGAGTAGGAGAAGCGAAACACGTAGAATATCTTCAAAAAATTAATGAAGAATTTAGTCAAATTGATGTAAGAGATGCAGTGAATCTAAAAGATTTTATTAGTTCAGAAAAAGAACAAGTAAAACAAGAAGCATTAGAAATTATGACAAAAAACGGAAAAAATGAGAGGGTAGCTTTTAATCAAGATGTATTAAAAAAAGCAATTAATACAAGAATCGACATTGCTGAAAAAGAAGCGGAATGCTATATTCTAGTTTTTGATCGAATGAAAAAATTACTAGGAGAAAAAGACACAGAAACTATCAAATTAAATAAATATAAAAAAGTTCTACGTGATACAAGTGTAAAATTAGCTTTCTTAAGAGCGAAGAAAGAATACATAGTAGGTTTCTTAGATTATGAAAGAATGACAGCAATCAGTGGAACAAGAGCACACAAAAAAATGATGGTAGAAGCATGTAACAATTTCGAATTAGATATGATACAAATTAAAAATTTATATCAACTGATTTTAAAAGAAATTAGTAATAAATCAACACAAAAAGCATATAGAGAATTATATAACAAAACTTATTTGAAAAATATAGAAGATAAAGAAAAGAATTTCGAAGAAGAAGTTAACAATGTTAATATTAGTATGGGAACAGTGATTAATTCAAACTATTGGAGAATTGAAGGAATTAAAAATATTTATAATGTATTCCAAGAAGAAGTTTCAGAGAAATTCGAAAAAGATTTGTCAGAATATCAACTAGAAGAGTCAGAAGAGTCAGAAGAAGTAGAAGAGTTTTATGAAGATGATTATGAGTGCGAATATGATAAAAAATTCGAAACAGATGATGACGAATATGAAGATTATGATAAATATGAATACGATGACGAATACAACGACGAAGACGAGGAAAACGATGAGGAAGAAGATGATGAAGACAAATATGAAGAAGATGATAAAGATGATTATGAAGACGAAGATGAAGAGGACAATGAATTTGATGATGAAGAAAGCCTAGAAGAACTAATAGAAAAGAGTAGAAAAAAAGCCAATAGTAAAGAAAAACAAAACAAAGAAGATAGTAGAGGACTATTTGGAAAATTGTTTAGGAAATAAAAGATGGGGCATTAGGAAGATTCCTGTGTCCCTTTAAAAATTTTAATAGAATAAAAAAGGAGGAAGCAAATGTTAAAACTACAAAAAATAACGAAAGATTATTTATCAGGAGACACAGCTGTAAAAGCACTAAAAGGAATCAATATTGAATTTAGAAAAAATGAATTTGTATCCATATTAGGGCAAAGTGGATGTGGAAAAACAACATTGCTAAATATTATAGGAGGATTAGATCGATATACTTCTGGAGATTTAATTATCAATGGAAAGTCTACCAAAAAATTTAAAGATAAAGATTGGGATGCTTATCGAAATTATTCAATTGGATTTGTATTTCAAAGCTACAATCTAATTCCACATCAAACCATATTATCAAATGTAGAATTAGCATTGACGATATCAGGAGTATCTAAAAAAGAGAGAAGACAAAGAGCAATAAAAGCGTTAGAAGATGTTGGGTTAGGAGAACAAATTTACAAAAAGCCAAATCAACTATCTGGTGGGCAGATGCAAAGGGTAGCCATAGCCAGAGCACTAGTAAATAATCCAGATATTATTTTAGCAGATGAACCAACTGGAGCATTGGATACCAAAACAAGTGTGCAAATCATGGAAATACTAAAAGAAATAGCAAAAGAAAAATTAATCATAATGGTTACGCACAATCCAGAATTAGCCGAAAAATATTCTACTCGAATTGTAAAAATATTAGATGGTGTGATTACAGATGATTCTAAACCATTTACTCCTGAAGACCAAGAAAAAGAAGAAACAGAAGCCAAGACAGGAAGAACTTCAATGAAATTTTTCACAGCTTTGCGATTAAGTCTAAATAATCTAATGACCAAGAAAGGAAGAACATTATTAACTTCATTTGCAGGAAGTATAGGAATTATCGGAATAGCTCTTATTTTAGCAATCTCAACAGGAGTACAAAATTATATTAACAAAGTAGAAGAAGACACCCTTTCATCTTACCCTATCACAATTGAAGAATCTACTATAGATATGTCTAGTATGATGCAAAGTATGATGGGAAATGTAAAAGCAAAGGAAGAACAAGAAGAAGGAAAAGTCTATTCAGCGGATATTATGAATGAGATGGTAACTACATTATCCAATAAAAAAGAAAATAATAATTTAGCAGAATTGAAAAAATATTTAGAAGAAGAAAACAATGAAATAACCAATAACAGTAATAGCATAGAATATGGTTATAATCTAAAAATAAATCTATACAAAGAAAATACAGAAAATGGAATTGTTAGAGTCAATCCAAGTACTGTTATGAATGCTTTTGGTATGGGAGAAATGATAGAAGCTCAAAATAATTCCTCAATGGCATCTATGTTTGGAAGTTCCATGATGACCAATACCGATATCTGGATTGAAATGTTAGACAATCAAAAGTTACTAGAAACGCAATTTGATTTAGTAAAAGGAACATGGCCAAAAGAACACAATGAAGTAGTTTTAATTTTAAAAGAAGATGGTAGAATCGATGATTACACGCTATATTCTTTAGGATTAAAAAATCAAGAGGAATTAAAGAAAAAATGGAAAGCAGTAGAAAATGGAGAAAAATTAGAAGAAACGCAAGAGAGTGAGTCTTATACTTATGATGAATTACTAAACTTATCTTTTAAGTTATTATTAAATTCTGACTATTATAAAAAGGAAAATGGATTATGGATAAATCAAGAAGATAATGACGAATATATGAAAGAAAAAATAAAAGAAGCGGAAAGTATCAAGATAGTAGGAATTATTAAACAAAATGAAGAAAGTGTTGCTTCCACAGCTGTAACAAGTGGAATTGGCTATACGAAAAAATTAAAAGAATATGTAATCAATCAATCCAATGAATCTGAAATTGTAAAAGAACAGAAAGAAAACAAAGAAACGAATGTATTTTCTGGACTAAAATTCCCAACAGAAGAAGAAAAAGAAAACTATACGATGACGAATTTAACAAATGAACAGCGAATGGCAATGAGTAAGTTAAGCAGCGAAGAAATTGCGAAAATGATGGAAACTTATACAGCTAACAAAGAGGCTAGTTATGAAAAAAATCTAGAAAAGTTAGCGGCTATTGATTTACAACAACCAACTTCTATTAACATCTATCCAAAAAACTTTAATGCAAAAGATAAAATAGCAGAAGCAATTGAAAACTATAATGAAAAGCAAAAACAAGAAGGAAAAGAAGAAAATGTAATTAATTATACAGACATGGTAGGCCTTATGATGAAATCCGTTAGTCAAATTATTGATACCATCAGTTATGTATTAATTGCCTTTGTAGCTATTTCACTTATCGTATCTTCTATTATGATAGGAATTATAACCTATATTTCTGTATTAGAAAGAACCAAGGAAATTGGAATTTTAAGAGCAATTGGAGCATCCAAAAAAGATATTTCAAGAGTATTTAATGCAGAGACTTTTATTGTAGGATTAATATCTGGACTATTAGGAATTGGAATTACAATTTTATTGACGATTCCAATTAATAGCTTAATTTACGCTTTAGCAGGTGTAACAGTCAATGCCATGGTACCACCAATTGCTGGTGCTATATTAGTCATAATTAGTATGCTGTTAACCATGATTGCAGGACTAATACCAGCCAAAATGGCAAGCAAGAAAGATCCAGTAGAAGCCTTAAGAACAGAATAAAAAGAAAATTAGAGCCCAGAAGAAAGGGGATAAAGAAAAAATGGAAGAAAATGCAAAAGAAGAATTAAAAATTGAAACCAGAACATTAGAACAACTATTAAAAGATTTAAGAGAAGAAAAAAATTGGACTTATATTCACATTGTAGATGAATTACAAAAATTAGGATTAACCGTTGATGAAAAGAAAGTAAAAAAATGGGAAATTGGATTAGAATATCCAGAAATAGAGGAAATTTATAAATTATCAGAACTTTATTACATACCAAGTGACAATTTTGTTATGGCCAAAACTAACAGTTATCAAGAAGGGCTAGCATCTGTACATGCAACATTAATTAAGTGGGTTTGCTATCTTACAGGACTTTCTCTAAAAATTGGATACATCGGGTTCTATGTTATCTTTACAATTGCTGCAATTGGCTCACTCATGTTCTTTATAGGACAATTAAATCATGTAGTAGAATTAGGAAAAGACAAACTTTAATGTGCAGTTGGGGACGTTTCCTTTTTCACATTTCCTTTTTAAAAAATAAAAATTTGTCTAAAAATGTTGCAAAAAGAATTTTATTAAGATATAATCAGGATAGAAAAGCAATAAGAAAGGGGAATAAAAATGGAAGAAAATAAAAAAGAAACAAAACCAGTTGAAAAAAAGGAAGAAAAGAAAGTTGCTGATAAGAAAGTAGAAACAGAAGTTAAGAAAGAGGAAAAAAAGACTAACGATAAAAAAGTAACAGAAGCGAAAAAAGAAGAAAAAACAAAAAAAGCTGAAAAGAAACAAGAAAAAGATGGTAAAAAGAAAAATAATGCTGTTATCATAGGAATTATTATCGTAGCCATTGTACTAGTTGCTTTAGTAGCAGGTAAATTTTTGATGCCAGAGTCACCATCTAAAGCATTAGATAATACATTAAATGAATTAAAAGTAGGAACTTATGCTCAAAATATATTATCTGGTTTAGCTGATGGAGAAGATGAAGTTAATGCGGAAATGCAAAAATTATTTTTTGAAAAACTAGAATGGAAAATCTTAGGAGTACAAGAAGAAGGAGATAAAGCAACAGTTGAAATTGAAATTAAAAACAAAGACTTTAAAACTATCATTGGAAACTATATGCAAAAAGCATTAAAAGCAGCATTTAGTGGACAAAATATAAGTGAAGAAGAAATGACAAATTATTTAATGGAAGAATTAAGAAACGAAGAAACTCAAATAGTAACCAACAATCAATCTATTGTATTACAAAAACAAGACGGAAAATGGGATGTTGCAGAAGAAGAAAACTTTGTTAATGCTGTACTACCAGGACTATATGAAGCAATGAATTCATTTAATCAACAACAATAAAATAAGAAATTCCACATCAGAAGTTTAAGAAGGCTCTGATTGTGGAATTTTTGCTTTTTTATATAATTGACATATATTACAGTCAGTGCATAAATTTACTCGATTTTCGAATACTAACTGTAAAGTATGAATAAATTCATCAATATCATTATCAATTAAATGAATATAAATCTTTTTAGGAAGTAAAGTTAACAAGGAATTTAGAATATAATCATTAGAAGAAAAAGTAATATCACTTAAATATTTAGCCTTAAAAATATCATCATCAACTGCAATTAAATTTTTATGTTCATCAAGTAAGAAAGATTCAGCAGAAGAAAAAACAAGATGAACCATCTCACAACCATAATCCTGAGAATTGATGTATAGTTTTAGAAGAGAAATAAACTCTAAGTATTCTTTTTCTATAACAAAATGATTAACAGCATCATTTACAACATCATCTAATAAAGAAATATAATTTTTTAATCTGAAATTGATAAATCCATTCAAAATAACTGACTTGTGACTAGATAAATAATCATAAAAAGCATCATAAAGTAAATTAAACTTTCTATCAAAAAAGTCACAAAAAGAGTCAGACATAAGATCTAAACAAATTGACAAAATTTGTTTTCTTTCCATAGGCTCAAAATAAAAATAATTTTGTAAGATTAAACGTTTCAATAAATCATCTTCAAATTCGTCAATCACAAGAAAGCATAAAATAGAAGTAAGTTTAGACAAAAAAAGAGAATCATCATTACCTAAATAATGAATAATAACATTTTTATAAAGTTTGAATTCATTTTCTGAAAAACAGATATTGTTTAAATCAATATTTTTAAATTCATTTAGCAGATAATTAATTAAATCAGAATTATTTGTCTTAATACATAGTGATTTCATAGAAAAATTCCCCTTTCCAATAAAATTAGTATCTACTAAATTTTGAAAACTTATACATTATAGTATGCGGATTGGAAAATTTGGTGCATTAGAGAGACATTCTTTGCCAGAGGGGACGGACCCTTTTGGCAATTTTTATTTGAATCTTTTTATAACAAAAGCTAATTTATTTTTTCTTTGTAACTCCCAGTTACGAACAGTCTGTAATTGCATAACAGACTGTAATCTTACTGGTCCCCCCGAATTGTTACTGCAGAAAAAATAAATTAGCTTTTTGATTTAAAAAACAGAATATAAAAAATTGCCAAAAAGGTTTAATCCTTCTGGCAACGATGTGAAAAAGGAAACGTCCCCAATTGCACATTAGTAGTAAAGCATGTAATCGATGTCTGGAAAGACACAGTCTTTTTTAGATATGTCTTTTAAGAAGTCTTCATCGATAGTATCTTCTTTTATTTGATAATATAATTTGGTAAAACGACCAATATGGTCTTTGATTCTTTTTTTGGCATAATCAACCATAGTTCCATTTGTGATAATAAATAACCAATCGCTACTTTGGGCTAACAATAATTCTCTTGCACATTGGTTTAAAGCTTTTTTCTTTAATCCTTTTGCATTTGGATAAAGGTAAGCTAGTTCACACATTCTATCTCCTGCTACATGTAAATGTCTATGGGCATAATCGTTAGTTGGATTTAACCATACTTCGCTATATCCATTGGCTCCCCAGCTAGAACGGCAAGGGGAGGAAACTTGCATGTTTGGATATTTATCAATGTATTCAGATGGTGTGATTAATTCAAAATTGCAGTCATCATAATAAATCTTTTTAAATAAAATATATAACCAATAAGGTCCTTCATACCACCAGTGACCATAAAGTTCAGCATCATAAGGGCAAAGAATGATAGGAGGTGTTTCCATATATTGAGAAAGATTAGCAATTTGTGAAGTTCTACTGTCTAGAAAATGACCTGCTTGTTTTTCAGCGGAATCCATAGCCCATTGAGGATTATAGTAATCTTTAAAATCAGTATCACCTGTAATTCGATGATATTTAATTCCTGTATGAACTCTAACACCATTGTGGGCAATATAAGGTTTGATATAGTCATAATCAGCCTCATAGCCAATATCACGATAAAATTCTCTGTAATTGTAATCACCAGGATAGCCATTAATCGAGCTCCAAACTTGTCTAGAAGATTCCATATCACGTCCAAAAGCAACAACACCTTCTGGCGAAACGATAGGAGCAAATGTACCATAGACAGGAGTAGGGTTAGCATATAAAATACCATGTGATTCTGTAATAATATAGTCAATTCCAAATTCTTTTAAGTACTTATCAGCTTCTGGCACATAGCCACATTCTGGAAGCCAGATACCACGAGGTTTTCGTCCAAAATATCTTTCGTAAGTTTGAACACCAACAGCAATTTGAGCTTTTACAGTTTTTTCATTTACATATAAAATTGGAAAATAGCCATGAGTAGCACCACATGTAATAATTTCTAATACACCAATATCTTGAAAATGTTTAAAAGCTTCAATTAAGTTGCAATGATAAACTTCTTTAAACAAATATAAGTCATTAGAATATCTGTCTAAATAATAATGAGAAAGTTTATTTAATCTCTCATCACCAGCAGTTCTTTTGACTTCTTTTTCAGATAATTCAATTAATTGTTTTAAATATTTAATATATTTTCTTTGTAATAATTTATTGTCTAACATAGAAAGTAGAGGAGGGGTCATTGACATAGTGATTCTAAAGTTTACACCTTCATCTACTAATTTTTGAAAATTTGTTAATAATGGAATATAGGTTTCGGAAATTGCTTCATATAACCAAGATTCTTCTAAGTAATCATCACTTTCTGGATGATGAATAAAAGGAAGATGGGCATGAAGAACAAAACTTACATATCCTTTTTTTTCTTGCATTTTAGATTCTCCTTTGTTAATAAAAATGTGAGCTGAAAAGGTAGCTATCAGCCCACTTTAAGTTTTATTTAAATTTGGATGATGAAAAACTCCCAGAAGAAGGGTTGCCAGAGGATGGGTTAGATAAGTCAAATATTTCTTCTATGTTTTCATCTTGATACATAGCTTTATATAAATCATAAATATTATATATTTTTCCCATATTTCGAATAAATGAAATAGAATTGATTGATTTCTCTGTTTGTTTTCCTGTTTTAATATCTCTAAAATAAACCATTTTTTGATTTTTATCAAATAAAACACGATCATTTGGAGATTCTATTTCATTCGAAGTGGTAACATAAACATAATCAATATTTAATTTTTCTGTTTTTTGAATAGGGCGTCTGCCAAGTTCAATTCGATATTCACATTTACTATCAGCCACATGTAAATACCAGCTATTGGCAAAGTCATTAATTTCAACTTCAAAATGATAACCCAATGTATCGTTATATACAATTAGAATAGGTCTTGTAGTCTCAAAAAAGTTATCACCATATTGTTTCTCAAAATTTTTTCTATCTTTATCTGAAATATCCCAATAAATAAATAGGTTTGTAGGAGTTTGTGCCAAAACTCTTACAATAGTCTGATTGTAGCGATAGGGTAAATCATAATATTCTACAATTTCTACTTTTTTCTTAGAAGAAGCCTTTTTGGTACTTGTCTTTTTAGAAGTTTTTTTGGTAGCTGCTTTTTTAGTAGAAGCTTTCTTAGTAGTGGTTTCTTTTTTGATAGTTTTCTTGGTAGTAACTTTATTAGAAGCCGTTGTAGTTGTTTTTTTCTTTGTATTACTTTTTTTGGTAGCAGGGGTCTTCTTTTTCGTAGTAATTGCTTTTTTTCCTGTTTTATTTTCATTTTCTAGTTCTTTTTGTTCTTTTGTTTTTCGTGGCATTTTTTCCTCCTATGTAATCTCTCATTACTTCTTTCCTATCTTATACTAAAAGTAAAAGAAATTCAAGTAAATTTGACAAAGTTTTTGAATTTGTTCGAAAGAAAGGAGATGGTTAAGGTCTAGAATTATTTATGATTCTAGAAAAATAGAATGGAGCAGGTTTTATTTAAATAGAAGTTAAATTACAGAAATAAATAATAAGAATAAAAAAATAGAAATTTTAAACAATATCTTCTTTTTTTAATTCTGATATGAAATCGTCTAATAATTCTTCAATCGAAACTTTGAAAACATGAGATAAACCAAATAGTTCATAATCTTTTAAAACTCTTTGACCAGTTTCTAATTTATGCAAAGATGGTTTAGAAATGTCAATTCCAATAAGGGCTAATTTAGTAGAAAGACCAGATAAAGATAAATGATTTTTCATTCGTAGTTCTTTAATTTTGTTACTTGAAACATTAAGTCTTCCATTATAATTACTGCTTTGATACATGATAAAGTAAATCCTTTCTTAAAATAATATATAAATTTTATCAAAAAAACTGGTAAAAAATGTATCCACTAACGATACGAAAAATAGAAAGTTAAAATTATAAAATTTATTGACAAATTTTTTATTTATCATTAAAATAAAGAAAAGTATCGCCAGAGATACGAAAGGTATATTTATTTTTAAAATGAAAATACTAATAACAAAAGAAGGGAAAGATGAAAAAATGAGAAAACAAAAGGGTATTACTTTAATTGCTTTAGTAATTACAATTATTGTGTTGTTAATCTTAGCTGGAGTCAGTATTGCAACTTTGACTGGACAAAATGGCATATTAAGTAAAGCAACAACAGCAGAGGAAGAAAGCAAAAAAGCACAATACAA
>CARUQW010000017.1 GCA_949077355.1 uncultured Clostridia bacterium
TAAAAAATGTTGAAGTAATTATTTAACTACCCCAACATTTATTATAGAACCAAAAAAAGAGATAACATTGGTTATTTCTTTTTTTTCTTTATTACAATATTACAAAAATATTACAAATTCATTAAAAAACAAAAAAATGCCAGAAATACTTACAATTATCTACTTTTTATGATATAATATATAATAGTTATAATTGTGATTCATGTATCCACAAATTATCCACAAAACAAAGGAGGAAAAGTAATGCGAACCTACGAAATACCAAGAAATTATAAAGGGGAAAGTAGAATCCTATTTATCTTTTCGATGAAAGCATTAATGTATACTGCAATAGGAATTGTACCAGGATTAATATTTTATTTTATACTTAATTTATTTGGTGCTACCATACCAGGAATAATTGCTACTATCTTATGTGGAGGAGTAGGTTTTGCGATAGGAACTTTTAAAGTACCAGATACACGAAAATTTAAACTAACAGAAAAAACAGGTGGAGAAAATATAGATGACGTTATTAAAAGAGCGATTCGATTCAAACAGAAGAAAAATAGAATATATGTATATATGAAGGAGGAAACAAAAGATGAGCAATGATCAAATGACCAATATATTAACTATAATTT
This sequence comes from uncultured Clostridia bacterium, assembly GCA_949077355.1. Classification (GTDB taxonomy): domain Bacteria; phylum Bacillota; class Clostridia; order TANB77; family CAG-508; genus CAG-269. The sequence continues at coordinate 624 of CARUQW010000017.1, forward strand.
TATTTATCATGATAGGAGTGTTGGCTTTTCTTTCTGTGATATACATTATACTAAAAGTAAGAGAAAACAAAAAACAACATCCAAAAGAAAAAGATATGATAGCAGGCTCTAAAGCGGCAGCATCGGAAAAAGCACAAGTAGAATACAGTAAAAAATCTATTTTCTCATTCATGAAATTTGACAAAATAGAAGATGACATGATTGTAAGAAAAAACGGAACTAAATTTTTAATGGTAGTAGAATGTCAAGGAATCAACTATGACTTAATGTCTGGCATAGAAAAAAATAGTATTGAACAAGGATTTCTACAATTCTTAAATACCTTAAAACATCCAATACAAATTTATACACAAACAAGAACCGTTAATTTAGGAAGTAGTTTGGAAACTTATAAAGCCAGATTAAAAACAATTGAAAATAGACTTGTTACCAAACAAATGGAGTATAACAGTAAAGTAAATTCAAAACAATATACAGAACAACAACTTGCGAAAGAAAAAATGGATGTATTAAGGGAAAGAAATCTATATGAATATGGAAAAGATATCATCAATAATACAGAAAAAATGAATTTAAATAAAAATATCTTAAGAAGACATTATTATATTATCATATCTTATATGCCAGAAGAAATTAATAATCAAAATATAGAAAAATCAGAAATAAGAGATATTGCTTTTAATGAATTGTATACAAAGTGTCGTTCTGCAATTGCATCCTTAGGGGTTTGTGGAATTCATGGAAAAATCTTAAACTCAAATGAATTAGCAGAATTATTATATATGGCTTATAACAGAGATGATGCAGATGTATACCAATTAGACCAAGCCCTAAATGCAAGATATGATGAACTTTATGTAACAGCACAAGATGTATTAGACAAGAGAATGAAAGTATTAGATAAAAAAATAGAAGAAGAAGCTGTTAGAAAAGCAAATCAAAAATTAGAAGAAGCAGCAGAAGAAAGAGAAAAAGAAAAAGAAATACGTAAAAAAGAGCAAGATATGCAAAAATTAATCAGTCAAATGGCTAAAATGTTAATTGACGAAAACGAAGAATTAATTGGACAAGACATAGCGCAAAGAGCAAAGAATAAAATAGATGAAGAGAACAAAGGACAAGGAGGAGAGGAGAATGAAGAAAAACAAACAAAAACCACAACAAGAAGAAAGAAGATATCCTGAGGAAAATAGTGATAATTTCTTACAAGGAAAAACCATAAAAGACTTAATCGCACCATCTGGTGTTGATGTATCGAATCTTGACCACTTAGAAATTATTTCAAATACAAAAAGATATGCAAGAAGTTTCTTTGTTTCTACCCTTCCTAGAATGTGTACATTCCCAGAACTATTTAGGGATTTGTACTTGTTTGGAGATGTGAATACTTCAATTTATATCAATCCAATCAAAGAAGAAAGGTCACAAAATGAATTAAATAGAGTTATCAATGAACTAGAAACAGAAAGAATTGTAGCAGCAGACAAAGGAAATATTAACAGAGAAAGTACCATTGCACAAAAAAGATTTGAAGCAGAACAATTAAGAGACGAAATTGCAGCAGGATTTAATAAACTATACGAAGCTTCTATTGTATCTACATTATTTGCTTATAATTTAGCAGACTTAGATAGATTCTCAAAAATGTTAGCAACAGAAATGTCAAAAACATTAGTAGGAATCAAAACAGCATGGGGAATACAAGAAGAAGCCTTCCAATCTAATTTGCCATTAATGGAAGACCAAGTACAAAAATTACATACCTTTGATAGAAATTCAATGGGAACGGTATTTCCTTTTACGACTTCAGAAATTGGACATCCTACGGGAGTACCATTAGGTTTTAATAAACAAACAGGAACACCAATTCTTTTTGATAATTTCCATAGTTCACTTACAAATTACAATATGGTTATTTTTGCAAAATCTGGTGCGGGTAAATCTGTTACCATGAAAACTTTAGTTTCTAGGTCATCTGTGTTAATGGGAATAGAGAGTTTAGCGCTAGATGCCGAAGGAGAATATACGGTTGTGGCAGAAAGTTTGGGAGGAATTAATGTTGTAATTAGCCCAACTTCTAAAACCGTTATTAACATATTTGATATTGAAACAGAAACGATTAAAGACGAAATAACAGGAAAAGAAAGAACTATTTTAGGAATTGAAAACAAAGTAGAAGATGTTACGCAAGGATTGCTTACTATGGCAAGAGGAAGTACAAGAAGTTCAGAAGTAAACGAGCTTACCAAACAAATTATAGCAGAATCTGTAGCAGAAGAATATGCAGCACTTGGAATTACAAGTAATCCAAATAGTTTATACCAAACCAATGATGGAAATATAGCAAAAGGAAGTTTATTAACAAAACGTAAAAAGAATATGCCAACGATAGGAAGTTGGTATAGAAGAATTCAAGCAAAAGCACAAGAAAATGAAAACCCAGATTACCAATATCATTATAGTTATTTGTTAAAAGTTATGAAACAATACATTAGAGAGTATGATGGACAAATGGCATATTTTGATGGACAATCTACATTTGACCTTTTAGAAGGAGCACCATTTATTAACTTAGATATTTCCCAACTGGAGGAAAGATTTGCAAGACCACTTGCCCAACAAATATTACTTTCTTGGATTTGGGAAAAGTTTGTTAAGAAAAATAGTGAAGATAAAAGTAAAGCTAGCAGAAAAAGAGTGTTAGTGGATGAGGCATGGATGTTACTTCCTTATCCAGAAGCAGTAGACTTCTTAAACAAAATGGCAAGACGTGCCAGAAAAAGAAACGTATCACTTGCTATTATTTCACAAAGATTCCAAGACTTTTATGAAAAACAAGAAGCACAAGCAGTTTTAACATCATCTGATACAAAACTATTTTTAGCACAAGATAAATCTGAAATTGCTTATTTAAAAGAAGTATTTAAACTTTCAGAAGGAGAAGCTAACTTTTTAGTAACTTGTCAAAGAGGAGAAGGGTTATTGAAAGTTGGGGCAGATACAGCTATTTTAAAAATTGTACCAACGAAAAAAGAGTTTGAGTTTGTAGAAACTAACTTAAACCAATTAGCTAAAAAGAGAACGAACTAACTTAAGGGGAGGTTAATACCTTATGAATATTTTTACCAATAAAAGTATATGGAAAAAGATAGTAATAGCGATATTAATTGTTCTATCATTTCAGATATTAATTGTAAAACCAGTTCATGCTGATGTAGTAGAATTTGGTGGAAAATTAATGGGACCCATTATGTCATTGCTGGTAAGTTTAGGCGATGGTATTATGGATATCATAGGAAGAACAATTATGGGAGCTAATTCTACTTTGCTCGAGATTAATATGGATAGCTCCTTCTGGGATAAACTAGGTCCCATATTAATAGGAATTGCGGCAGCGGCAATATTTATTGTAGTCAGTGCATTAACTTTGGGACTTGCTAACTTTGTAGCAGCGGCAATTGCTATACCTCTTACTGCTACGATGGGAGTTGGGACTATTTTAGCAGGTATAGGTACAGGAATTTATGTAGGAACCTGGTTTGACCATGAAGTAATGCCAGAAGACCTGTATTTGCCAATGTATACCTATAGTGCAGAGGAAATCTTTAAAGGAAATATCATGCTTTTTGATGTAAACTTTTTTCAAAGTGGAAATGGAAAAGAAATTTATGCGAAACTGACAGATGGTACAGACCTTAAAGTAAGTGATTATAAGGACTCAGCAGCATTGCAAGAAGAAGTAAGTAAACATGGAAAAGAAGTACCAGCATATACACAAGGAACAACAAGTAAGGCAGAAGACGCAGCTGGAGCAACCGTAAAAAATCCAGGAGAAATACAATATTATTTTTACAAAGAAGATGGAAAAGAAGTCAAAACTTCCAATCAAAATTCAGCTGTTATCTTAAGGAAAATTATTAGTTCATGGTATAATGCTATCAGAAATATATGTCTAGTATTGATGTTATCTGTATTAGTGTACATAGGAATTAGAATGTTATTATCCAGTGTAGCATCAGACAAAGCAAAATATGTAACGATGTTAAAAGATTGGTTTATAGGACTTTGCTTATTATTATTAATGCATTACATTATGGCATTTTCTGTTACGATAGTAGAAAAACTAACAAATGTTGTAAAAACATCAGTGGCAGATGATGGATATGTTATTGTTTTAGAAGATGAAGAGGGAGAAGATGGACCTATCTGTAAAAAAGTAAAAGAATTGGGACAAGAAGATTTAATAGCAACCAGTGATGGAAAAACATTTGTATCTTGGCCAACCAACTTAATGGGAAATTTAAGACTACAATTACAAATGGAGCAATATGGTGCACAATATATTGGTATGGGTATTTGCTTTATTATGCTTTGCTTATTTACCTTGTATTTTACCATAACTTATTTAAAAAGGGTTTTACATCTTGCCTTTTTAACAATCATAGCACCAATGGTTGCCCTTACCTATTGTATTGATAAAATCAATGATGGAAAAGCACAAGGATTTGATAAATGGTTAAAAGAATATATCTTTAACTTATTAATACAACCAATGCATTTATTACTATATTATATTTTAGTATCATCTGTATTTGAATTTGCAGGAAAAAATATTGTATATAGTATTGTTGCAATTGGATTTATGATACCAGCAGAAAAATTACTTCGTAGCTTATTTGGATTTGAAAAAGCATCAACAGCACCAACTATGGGACCTGCGGGAGCAATGATGGCATCAACTGCATTGAATCATTTGCTTAACAGAGGTAAAAAAGACAAAGAGGGTAAAAAAGGAGGAGACTCTGATTCTGACCCAGGAAGAGTGCCAAATGCATTAGACCCTGAAAACCCAATGAATGAATTTTTAGATGGGCTTGGTGATGAAACACCAACACCTACCCAAAACTTATTAGGAGATGAGACAGCACCAGAACAACGTGTAGATACAGATGCTGAGACAGATTCAGACGTAGAAGCACCAGATAGTGGACTTGTATTACCACAATCTGTAATACAAGATAGACAACAAGAAGAAGCAAGACAACAAAGAGAGGAATTGGAAGAACAAGAAAGAATTAGATTAGCACAAGAACAAGAACAAGCACAAGATGAGAGAATTGATGAATTAGAAGGAGAGGTAGATGAACAACAAAGACCGACTATAAGACAAAGAATAAAAAATACAGGAAGACGTGCTGTAGCTGGAGCTAGAAGTTCGATAGGAAGTACACCAATGGGAAGAAGAGCACTAAGAAATCTAGATGCAAGCTGGGCAGCGCAAAAAGCAGCTATTCGAATGGCACCAGATAATGTAAAACAAAAAATTGCGGATTCGCATCCATTAAAAGCTGCAGGAAAAATAGCAACAGGAGTAACATTAGGAGCAGCAGCAGGAATGATGGGAGCTTCAATAGCAGCATCTACGGGAGAGGATGGAAATCTTGCAAAAATAGGAGGAGGATTAGCGGCAACAGGATATGCAGTAGGAGCTGGAAAAGCTAAAAGTATAAAATCACCAATGGATGATGATACTGTAAAAGCTATTTATGATAATACTTATAATAAAGGTGAATACAAAGAAGATGCGATGAAAGATTATATCGATAGATATACCAAGAATGAAAAATATAGAAACTACCTTGAACGAAAACTAAAAGACTCAGAAGAAGCGAAAGAAATGCTAGAAGGTGGAGAAGTTGAAGAATACTTAAGAAATGACATTACGGATATAAAAGAAATGGCAGCAATGCATAAACTACAAAAAGAGAAAATTGTAAAAACTAGAAAACAAGCCATATCTGTTGCTCAATTGAGCCAAATGGTTGGAAGTGACACAGGTAATATGACAACAAAGAAAAGGGATGAATGGGAAACAAGATTTGGAGAAATGAGTCAAATTAAAGACGAAAAAGTGAGAACACAATTTGCAAAACAAAGAATGGCTGAATTGGATGAATTTAATAAATTTAAAAAATAATTAAAAAGCGGAGGAAATAGTTATGAATCTGATACGTTATTATAATCAAAACAGAAAAAAGATATGGGGGATTTTAATAATTATTGTCTCTGCTTTTGTTGTATTGCAGTTAGTGAATTATCTTTATAAAATAAATGATGAAAAGAATGTAAAAATAGAAAATAAAGTAGAGATAGCCAATCATACAAAACAAGACACGACACAATTAACAACAAATCGTTCTGTTGTAACAGGAGAAAAAAAGTCAGAAAATCAATTAGATACAGCAACAAAAGTAATCAACACTTTTATAGAATATTGCAATAGTAAAGAACTAGAAAAGGCCTATGATTTATTAACCAATGAGTGTAAAACGCAAATCTACGATTCTTTAGAAGTCTTCGAACAAGCCTATTATGACACGGTATTTAAAGGAGAGAAAAAAACGTGTACCGTAGAAAACTGGGTAAATGATACCTATAAAGTGAAAATAATAGATGATATTCTTTCAACAGGAAAAAGTAACGATTATACAAAACAAGATTATATTACAATAAAGCAGCAAGATGGTGAATATAAATTAAACATTAATCGTTATATTGAATCAAAGAAAATCAATAAAACAACAGAAAAAGATAATATTCAAATAGAAGTAGTCAGCAAAAATACTTTTATGGAATATGAGGAATATACAATAAAAGTTACAAATCACACAGAAAGTACAGTTTTATTAGATGGGAGAACAGAAGCAAAAACATTATATTTAGAAGACAGTAAAGGCGTAAACTATTCTTCTTATTCACATGAATTAACAGAACCAATGTTAACAGTAAACGCGGGACAAACAAAAGAAGTAACCATTAAATTTTATAGTTCTTTTGTCGCAACGAAAAAAATACAAGCAATTGTTTTTTCAGATTTAATGCTTCATGATGGGCAATTAAGTGAAAAAATACAATTTAGAGCAAATATATAAGGAATAAAAATGAGGCAAGAATTGAGGTGAGTAGATGGAAGAAGCAAAAAAAGCAATAAAAGAATTAGGTAAAAAGATAAAAAGACATTATAAAAGAATTATACAAGCAATTATTGTATTAGTTATGACATTAGTGTTATTAGCAGGTGCATTATACTTTGTAACAGTAGATGATGGAACTTATAAAGAAGATGATTGGAGTAGTACACCTTTTGCAGCAAGTCAATACACAGGAGGTGTTTCAGTTGAAAAGGATGGAACGTTAAAAAGTGGTATGACAGCACAAGAATTGTGGGACAAGATGTTAAAAAACAAAAGTAGAGTGAATGAATATTTAAAAAACCCAGAAGAATTAGCGAGACTTATGAGAGCAGAAATTGTTACACAATATCCTGATACTCGTCCTAATCCAGATGAAGAAATTAACTGGGATGAAGTGATTAAAGATGCAGATTTGTTACAAGGAATTATAAAATTCAAAAGAGCCGATGTAGATGGAAATAAAAAGACAATGAGCTATGTGAGTCCAGAAGAATTTCAAGGTTATATAGATGAATATAATAGTAGCGGAAGTGAAACGGCTAAACAAAATGCGTTAACACACTTTACACTAAAAAAAGCGACAAGTCAGTCAGCAGGAGGCGATGGAGTTAATTACAATGGACCTGCATTATATTGGCCAACAGATGGTACAACAATTACTTCTTATTTTGGACCAAGAAGTGCTCCATTACCAGGAGCTTCTACAAATCATGGGGCAATTGACATTGGTGTTCCAGTAGGTACAAATGTATATGCATGTGAGAAGGGAACCGTTACTTGTGCATCGATGGCTGGAAATGCGGGAAATTTAGTTACGATTGACCATGGAAATGGTTATGTAACAAAATATATGCATAATAGTGTTTTTAAAGTAAATGTAGGTGATACAGTTGAAAAAGGACAAGTTATTGCATTGGCAGGAAGTACTGGAAACTCAACTGGGCCTCATGTTCATTTTCAAATTGAATACAATGGAACTAAAATAGATCCATTAAACTTTAAATATCATAATGGAATGGGAGATGGCACTGGCGGATTTGGTGAAGATGACGAAGAAGACGAAAAAGACGAAAAAGACAAAGAAGACAAAGAAGATAAAGATAAAAAGGATGATAAAAAAGATAATAAGAAAGATAAAAACACATCCGCGAAAAAAGCAACAGCAACGCCAGTTACAGATGGAGATGGATACCGAGAATTATATACATCTTCTGGCGGAATTACGTATAAACATTATAAACAATTTGAAGGAAGTTATGCAGAAAACCCATACTGGAATGGAACCATACATAATTCAGGGTGTGGACCTACGGCAGTAGCAACTTTGGCAAGTGGTATTGTTAATTCAGATAGTAATCCAGGGACAATAGCAGCTGAAATGAATGCTACTTATGGAGTAACTTCTTATAGTACTTTACAATCTGAAATGAATTCATTAGGAATGCCATCTGAAGTAGTGCAAAGTCCTTCCGCAGAAACCATACAAGATTATTTGAAAAATGGAAAAGTAATGTTGGTTTCGGTAACGAATAGTACAATTTTTACGAATAATAGCCATATTATGGCATTGGTTGATATAAACGACCAGGGACAAGTATATATTTGCAATCCAGGTAGTTCTTCTTTACATGGTTGGTACGATATTGGTGAAATTATGAAGGGGTGCCAATATATAGTTGTAACAGATGCTGGTAAAGGAGGAGTAGCACCCTCAAAACAAAATACTAGTAATTATGTGGCAGTAGTAGCAACTTGGAGACAACAAGATACAAACATTACTTCTAATCAATCTGGTGTAGGAGAAAGTTCTACATTATATTCTATGACAACAACTAATGTTAACTATGAAGAAATGGTAGACCCATATACAATGCCTTTTGATTTATTATGGGCACTATTAGTAGTAGGAGAAGATAAAAATTTCGTTTTTGAATTAGCTGATCTGGTATATAATAGTAAAATAGAAATAACAGTTCATGATAATTTAACAGTTAATACAGATATTGACGAATGGCATTATACCCAAAGAACAAAAGCAGAAGTAAATGCTACTATAACAGCACATTGCAATGGAAAATCCGCAACAGGAAGGGTAAATAAAGATGTTCATGACCCAGATCCTTCTAATCCAGATAAAGAATTTGTAACAACAAAAACAGTAGTAACACAAACGAATACATTAAACGTAGTATTAACAAAAGCAGATGTATGGATTGTAAAATATGAAAATGAATTTGTCTATGTAGGAGCATCAGCAGGAGATGATAGAACGAGCAAAGTTACAAAACCAAATCAAGCTTATCCAATCCAACCATCAAGTACAGGAAATAGTTATTCTTGTGAACATATTGATGCTAAAAAATCAGAATTAAAATCAAAAGTAGTAACATCAGCAATACAATCTGACCACAAAACAGGTGGGGCTGAGATGGAAGTAGGAGCTTATCCAGTTACTTTTGACGAAGTAATTAATGTAAAATACTATCAAAGATATATTAATATTTATGATAATATAACGAATAAGACTAGTACACAGAAATATGTACAAGGCATACCTGTTATGGAAGAAAAGACAGATAAGAAGTCAAAAGAACCAAATTTTGTAACGATATTTAGGAAAAAGAAATATAAACTAAATAAAAGTAGAATTAAAGATGCAGCTAGATGGCTATTTGAAATCATAGAAAACAATGAAAGTACAGCAGATATGTTAGATTTAATTAAATACTTGTTATATAAAGCAACAGGAGTGGTATATGATGGAATAGAATCTTTTGATTTTGGCATATTCTATCCAAGCACATTACAAACCGTAGGAGAGGGAGACTATATTGTACATATTGACAAATCTGATCCAGGAATTGTTATCGATGATGTGGAAACTTTGAAGAAAGCATTTGCAGGTTATTCAGGAGGAAGTAAATTAGTAGAACATGCACAAGAATTTTTAGACTTACAAGAGCAATACAGAGTAAATGCTGTATTTGCAGCAGCAGTATCAATTATGGAAACTGGTGGAGGTCGAACAGGTCATGCGGTTAATGGTAAGAGCAATTGGTTTAATATAGAATGTGTTCATGGAAAATCACATGGAAGATTTGAAACTTATGGTTCTGTAAAAGAATCCATAGAGCAATTTTATAAGCAAATTTCTGTAAAAAGTTATTATTTCACAGCAGGAAAATTTACAGTATCAGAAATTGGTATGACTTACTGTGAAAATGCAGATGTACCAGGGGGATGGATAGAGAGTGTTACAGGTTTTATGACTCAAATGTTTAATGCAGCAGGTGTCAAACCAGTCACATCTGGAACTGGGCAACAAGGAGAAAAAATTATAGAAGCAGCAAAATCAAAACAAGGATGTGCCTATGTTTATGGAGCTGCTGGACCAAATACATTTGACTGTTCTGGATTGACACAATGGTGTTACAAACAAGTCGGAATTGATTTGCCGCATAACACAGAAATGCAAAAAAATGCAGCAACGAAAGTGGTACCAGTATCACAAGCAAGAGTGGGAGATATTTTGTGGAAACAAGGACATGTTGGTCTTTATATGGGAAATAACCAATATATTCATGCACCTCATACAGGAGATGTAGTAAGGATTGCCAACAATGCAAGTGGATATTTTACATATGCACTACAATTTGATTAAAAAGAAGGAGGGTCTTATATGGATAGGCGTAAAAGAAAAATAGGAATTACCATTATGATTGTTATAATTCTAATTTGTTTATGTATAGGATTATTATATATAACAAATAAGGATAGTTCAGAAATAGATAAAGTAGATGGCGTACTAGAAGGTGATGGAACACCTAACTATGAAGTTCAAAAGATAAAAGACCCTTCTAAGTTTTTTACCATAGAAGCATGTATACAAAACAATAGTAATGATAGCTTTAAAGCGAAAGACATGAATGTACTAGAAGGTGATATCATTTATAGCTATGCGGTATATGGAACCATAGAAAATAAAGAAGAAGCATATTTTATTGTAAGAGTTGACATGGATAAGGCAACATTTGTTATAGAAGAATTAGAAAATCGATATCAAAATATTGACCAAATTAATTTAGAAACAGATTTACAAGAAATAAAAGAGAATGGAAAAAATACAATCGAATTTATGACAATGACAGAAGAAGATATTTGTAGAATGTATTTAAAACATTATACAACACTAGAATTAGAGAATGTAGAAGAAGCTTATAAATTAATAGATGAAAAATATAAAGCAGAAAGATTTTCTAATCTAGAAGAATACAAAGAATATGTGGAAGAATATAAAGGAATTATTGAAGAAGGAACATTAACGAAATATTTAGTTAATTACTATGATGATTATATCGAATATGTATTAGTAGATAATTATAATACTTCTTATACAATAAGAGCAAAAGGAATATATGACTATACAATCTATTTAGATAATTATACAGTAAAAGTAGAAAATTTTGAAAAAGATTATCAAAATTTAAACAGTACAGACAAAGTACAATCTAATGTTTATATATTTTTGCAAATGATTAATACCAAAGATTATAAACATGCCTATGCTTTATTAGATGATACTTTTAAAAATAATAATTTTGCAACATTAGAAGATTTTAAACAATATGTAAAAAATAATTTCTTTTCTTATAATTTAAATGCAGCAGAGATAGAAATCAAAGAAGAGGGAAATTATTATATTTATGAAACAACTTTAAAAGAAAATGCTAGTAGTGCAGCAGAAGAGAAAAAATTTACGGTTATTATGAAACTAGAAGAAGGAACTGATTTTGTCATGTCATTTAATATAGAAGCGGAGGCAACGAATGATTGAAATAAAAAAGGTATCAAAAGCATATAGAAAAAACGAAAAAGTAATAAAAAATATAGACTTAAAAATTAATGATGGAGAGATTTTTGGTTTCCTAGGACCCAATGGAGCGGGGAAAACCACAACCATAAAAATGATGACAGGAATACTAGATATTGATGAAGGAGATATTTTAGTAGATGGAAAAAGCATCATTAAAAATCCCATTGAAGCGAAAAAACAAATTGGTCTTGTGACAGACAATCCAGATATGTTTTTAAAATTAAAGGGAATTGAATATTTGAATTTTATTGCTGATATGTATGAAATTGAAAAAGAAGTAAGGGAAAAAAGAATCCTTGCATTAGCAAAAGAATTTGGAATTTATGAAGTATTAGGTGATAAAATTCAAAGTTATTCTCATGGTATGAGACAAAAAATAGCGATTATAGCAGTATTATTACACAATCCTAAGAATTGGATTTTAGATGAGCCGCTTACTGGTTTAGATCCTGAAGCGGCTTTCAACTTAAAAAATAAAATGAAACAACATGCAAAAGCAAATAATGCTGTGTTTTTTTCTACTCATATTTTAGAAGTAGCAGAAAAGCTATGTGATAGAATAGGGATAATCCATCAAGGAGAATTAATTTTTGTTGGCACCTATGAAGAAATGAAAAAAGAATTAAAAGAAAATGCTTCGTTAGAAGAATTGTTTATGGAGATAACAAAAAGAAATGAAAAAAATAGTTAGTTTAACAAAAGTATTTGTCAAAGAATTTTATCAAAATTTACCGATTTTTGATAAAAAGAAAAATAAACTAAATAAGAAATCTATATTTTTCTGGTTAATGGTAATTGTTTTACTAGCAATTACCTATCTTAGTTATGAAATAATAACCTTTTTAATAAAGGCAGGACAACCAGAAATGTTTTTAAATTTGCACTTTTTTATTTTAGCTATTGTATTATTATTTCAAACAATATTAGTTTGTGCCAATATCTTCTTTTTTTCGAAAGACATAGAAAAAGTTTTGCCTATGCCAATCAAACCAGTGGAATTATTATTAGCTAAATTTAATACACTGTTATGTATGTTATATCTATCAGAATCTATTTTAGGAATCATTCCACTTACTTTATATGGATTTTTAAATCATGTGCATCCTATATTTTATTTATGGGAAGTGATTATTTTAGCTATAATTCCTGTTTTCATAGGCGTTTTTGTGAGTACTATTTTATTAGGAATTATGCGATTTGCGAAATTTGTTCGAAACAAAGAGGTTTTTCAAATAATTGTTACCATAGCATTGGTTCTGATGGTTTGCATAGTAGAAGCAAGAGTATTGATAGGATTATTTGCGATGAAAAATGATGAACAAGCCTTACAACAATTTACTAGTTTTAATCAAAAAGTAGAACAAATAGGAAGTTATTTTTTAATCATGAATCCGAGTATTGTTGCTTTATCAAAACCATTTAGTGTGGAAGCAATTTTAGCATTGATTCAATTAATCGCTTATTCTGTTATGAGTGGATTTGTTTTTATAACCATAGGAAAAATTACTTATTTAAAAGATATTTTAAGAAATCTTGTAAGTGATGCTAAGAGAAAGAAGAAAATCGAGATAGAAAGTAATATAAAATTTCATAGCAAAAGGAAAGCTTATATTGCAAAAGAGTTTAAACTTTTAGTAAGAGAACCGATTTTTTTAATACAATGCGTATTTCCAATAGGAATTATTTTAATAACTGGTATTCTTATTGTAGGAGTTTTATTACCAATTATCATGGAAGTAATACAAGATGAATCAATTCAAAGTATGATACAACAATTAACTTTTAATGCAGAGGCAGTATGTGATATACTTATTATTTTACAAGTGCTGTTTTCTATTTCTAATATTTCTTTAACAGCTGTTTCAAGAGAAGGGAAAGATGCACCATTGATGAAACAATTTCCAATTGGGTTGTATCAACAATTTTGGTATAAAAATATTCCTCAAATTACTTTAAATTTTATTGTTTCGATTGTGGTAATTGGTATCATTGGATATTTTATACCAAGTATGCCTTTAGGCTATCTATTTTTAGTATGGGTCATAGCAATGTTATTAAATTTAATCAATAGTTTTTTGATGTTGCTAGTAGACTTAAGAAGACCTAATTTAAATTGGGATACAGCCTATTCGGTTGTCAAAAGAAATGATAATAAAATTTTTCAATATGCCTATATGATAGGAAATATATTGTTTTTAATGTATTTGTCTAAATTATTTAAAGATGCTAATATTTTAGTGACATTAATAGGAGAAATGTTTGTTTTTGTTATGATATTTGTGATAATAGAGAGAGGTATTAAAAAATGGCAGAATAAATTATATAATAAAATTGTATGATTTTATTATATCTAAAAAAGGACAAAGAAAAAACTAGTCAATCTTGCTCAATTTTACTTGAGAACTTTTGACTAGTTTTATTATACAATTTACATTCTCAACCCCTGCCGAATAAAGGGGTTAAGGTTCAAGGTCACGGTTTAAAGTGCTAGAACGCGAGCACCGGACGGAACGAATTGTTGCTGTCCTCACTGCCATCCGTACTATTGAAACAGAACACACCCGCATTGGCTCCACCATCGTAACCGCCCCCACGTATGAAGAACGGATAGGTCGTGCACGGGAAGATAGAGCAGTCTTCATGCCAGCTCGTGTTACCACTACCATCCCTAGATGTCTCTAATATAGCATCTCCATATCCATATCCTAGACTTTTGTAAGATGTATAATTATAACTATGGACATCTTTTGTTATATTGTATGGGTATACGGTTGCATACTTCGTACTTAATGTTTTATATCCTTCACTACCTTCTGTATCTGCTGTTCTGCTCACAAAACTACTTCCATAGTATAAGTTTGAATTTCCGTTTGTAATATAACTTGCTGTTTTTTCAGATGCTCCTCCAGATAAATCATAGATTCCATAAATATTTCCTGTTGTACTTGCCTTTGCTCCTGTATCTGTATTATAAGCATTTGTTACTCCTGAAGCAGAAGAAGCATTTGTACTTCCTCCTCCATTTCCAGTTATATATGAACTACTGTTATTAATATCGATTTCATGTCCATTTCTTCCATATTGACTTTGTGTTAAATATGCTACTGCTCCCCATTCACTATTTTTCATCATATGACTTTCTTTTTCTCTATCATATTCATAAGCTTTTGTATAACTGTTTCCTATATTACTATTTCTCCAACTTTGTACTCCCGGTACTATTTTCATAGTTGCACTAGTTCCTTCTGAACTATCTGTTGCATCACTATGGCTTGCTTCATATTTGGCTACCCATATTCCTGAAAGTTCTTTATCCCATTCTCCATTTTTAAAATTATTGTTTGTTCCATTTCAATATATTTTATGCCATTTGCTATTACTGTTTTTGCACTAGGGCTTAATGCCTGTTTTACATTTCCATTTACCTCTCGTATTCCATCTCCATCGCAATATCCTGTTATTTGATCACTACTGCTATTAGCATAGTATACAATTCGATAAGCATATCTTGGAATCCATACAAAGTAGCTATCTCCATTTTTTGCATTTGCCCAATGACTTTCTAAATTATCTTCTGTTCCTGTCTTTGCCTTGTAGTTATACCAGCTTGTATCACTTTTGGTGGTTGTACTTTTTGTTGTTCTATCCCATTTTACTGGTGTCATATTTCCTAAATTCGGTTGATTTGGAATTCCTATTATTTGGTCACCTGTATTCAACCATATCACTTCGACCCTTCCATAAACCATTGAAAATTCTACTGGTATTTGATTTACTTCTATTGTTTTCGTCGCTATTTTTGTTACTCCATCTGTTGTTGCTGTTACTTCTATTTTATAGATTCCATTTAATGTTGTTTCAAATGTTCCTATTTTTCCATTAACAGTCCCTGTTAATTCTGTTCCTTTATTTACATTGTTATTTTGATACTGTCTACACTTCCTACGGCATTTGTTACTTCTACTGTTATTGTTACTTTTGTTCCACTTAGTTGTTGTTTTGGATCAAATTCTGGTCTTACTCCTTTTGCATTTTCAAAATTTATTTTCTCCAGCAAAGATATTATTTTAAAAATAGTTTCCTATTTTACAACTGCATTTTATCAAAAATCGAAGGCATTGTTAATAAGTTAACATTTTGCATTATTTTGGCTGCTTTATGTTCGCTTTGCTAAGGTACAAAAAATAACAAAGCATTATGATACTTTGTTATTTTGACTTCTTAACAGGGATTATCATATGGGTAACCTTAATTGAGTCCTTATTGTTCTATTTATTAATTTATTTTAAATTGTTGTAAAAAATTAAAAAAATAATCTTGCACAAAGGGAATTTGCCATAATAAAAATAAGATAAAAAGAGTAATTATAAGTGTTAAAAATCCCTTTATATAATCTTTTAATGATTTTTTATATCTTATTTTATAACCACGGTTTTTTAAATCTTGAATATAAGCATCATGATAAGCCTTTTGTCTAGCATGTTGTAAACATTCTTGGTAGGCTAATTCTTCTTGCCTTTTTCTTAATTCCTCCTGATATTGTTTTTCACGTTGTAACTGTTGTTCATATAGCAATTTTTGTTGAGACTTTAAATGAGATTCTTTTTCCCTTGTATAATCAGTTTTCGGAATTGCATTAGTATAAGTTTGCTGCTGTTGTTTTTCTTTTCTTTCTCTTTCCTCAGCAAGAGAATTATCATATATGTGTTTTTTTCCTGCATCTGATAAAATTTCATAAGCCTCATTAATTTCCTTTAAAATTTCTTCCGCTTGTATCTTATTTTCAGGTGTTTGCAAATCAGGATGATATTTTTTAGCCAAAACTTTATAAGCCTTTTCTATAATTTCAGGAGAAGCATTTTCATTAACCTGTAAAATATCATAATAATTTTTACTCATAACATTAAAATCCTTTCCCTAATAATATAACACAAATAAAAAAATGTTTCAATCATGGTTAAGAATTAAGAACATTTTAGTGTTTTATTTCATATTAAGTATTAAAATAAAAAAGGAGTATTTTAATATGAAAAATAAAATGGGATTGTGTTTAGCTGGTGGTGGAGTGAAGGGAGCAGCACATATAGGTGCAATGAAAGCCTTAGAAGAAAAAAATATAAAATTTGAATATGTGGGAGGAACTTCATCACGGCAGTATTGTGGCATGTTTATATGCGATGGGATTTCAAGCAGATACCATGTATAAAATTTTTAAAAAATATTGTAAAAAAATAAAATATGTTGATATTTATCATATTTTTAAATTAATATTAGGTTTAATTTTCACAGGAAAGATTCAGATAGATGGATTAAATAGTGGAAAACAAATTGAAAAATTAATCAATCAAATAGGAAAATCGAAAGGAATTTATAATATTTCTGATATAAAAATGCCATTGGTAATACCAAGTGTTGAATTGTGTAAAGGGAATGTAGTTTGCTTTACTTCATTTCAAAGTAGAAATTTTTCTTCTGATTCGATTCAATATATAAATGATATTAACATTGGAAAAGCAGTAAGGGCAAGTTGTAGTTATCCTGTCGTTTTTTCACCTTGTGTGTATAAAAATATTAAATTAATTGATGGTGGAATTCGTGAAAATGTACCTTGGAAAGAAGTAAAAGCTTTGGGAGCAGAGAAAGTATTTAGCATTATGTTTGATGATAAAATAGATGATAATTGTGACAAAAATTTAGTAGAAGTGGCAGGACGTTCCATTAATTTGTTAAGTAGAGAGCTTTCTAATTATGAAATGGAGGGAGCGGATTATGTGTTAAAAATAAAAAGCGATAAAATAGGTTTGTTAGATATGAGTAAAATTGATGAATTGTATCAATTGGGATATCAGCAAACAAAAGAATTTATTAATAAAAATTTACATATACATTGAAAAATGTAAATAAATATGATACTATAAAATCGCCTTCATAGAGGAGGTGATTTTATGAAGGACATAGTAGTACTATTAAAACTTATTCTACTACTCAAAATTTTAAATTACATAGAAAAGGAGTAAGTAAAAAAGCAGGAAAGTGCCATTTCCTGCTTTTAATATTTCCATGAAGGAAATAGTAGTAATATTTTTATCTATTTTAGTATACTACATATTTTATTCTGTGTCAAGTTTTTGTAAAATATTCCTTATAAGGACGGGTTAATACTTTTAAACTTTTATTTTAAAAGTATATTATAACCATGATTAAACCAAAGCTTCTGTTTTATTTTCTTTATCTTCTTTTTGTGTGATGATTTTTTCCTCCGTGCCCAAAATCATGGCTTGCTTTTTTTCTAAGTTATCTTTTGCAACTGTCATTAGTAATTTAATACGGTTTGCTTGATTAGCTTCACTGGCACCTGGGTCGTAATCGACAGGGGAGATATTGGCATCAGGGTATTTTTCACGGATGGTTTTGATAACTCCTTTTCCAACAACATGGTTTGGTAGACAAGCAAATGGTTGTACACATACAATGTTTGGTATGTCATTTTCGATGTATTCAATCATTTCTGCTGTTAAGAACCAACCTTCTCCTGTTTGATTTCCAATGGATAGGACATCTTTTACTTTTTCTTCTAAGTGCCAAATGTCACATGGTGGCAAATATCCTTTTTTAGAATTAGCAAGTGCAATTTTAACATCTTTTTCTAAAATATCAATTAACTTGATAGCTGCTTTCATTAATTTGGCAGATTTTTTATTAATATTTAATAAATTATTAAAAGTAATTTTATGAGTGCACATGAATTTAGCAAATCCCATAAAGTCTGGTAAAATAACTTCAGCACCTTCTTTTTCTAAAAGGTCTGCTACGTAATTATTTCCAAAAGGATGATATTTTATTAAAACTTCACCAACGATACCAACACGAGGTTTTTCAATAGAAGTATCTAATTCGATTTTTTCAAAGTCATTTACAATGTCATAAATACTTTGTTTAAATTCTTTATTGGTAGACTTTTCTAATAACTTTTTACATTTTTCCATCCAAGTATCAAATAGTTTTTGAGTTTCTCCTTTATTGACTTCATAAGCTCTATTTTTGGTTAGCATTTTTTGTAGTAAATCAGCATAAACTACCATCTTTAATAATCTTTCTGCTAAGGGAATGGTTAGTTTAAAGCCAGGCATTTTTTCCATACCAACAATATTGAAAGATATAACTGGGATATGTTCAAATCCAGCATCTTTTAGTGCTTTACGAATAAATCCAATATAATTAGTTGCTCTACAACCGCCACCAGTCTGTGACATAATTAAAGCTGTTTTATTTAAATCGTATTTTCCAGATTGAAGAGCTTCTATCATCTGTCCTGTTACTAGAATAGATGGATAACAAGCATCATTATTAACATATTTTAATCCAGTTTCAACCGTTTTTTGGGTACATTCTCTCAATAATTCAACATGATATCCAGAAACACGTACAGCAGATTCTAATAATTCAAAATGAATGGGTGCCATCTGTGGAATTAAGATGGTGTAATCCTTACGCATTTCTTTGGTAAAGATTTTTTTCTTAATACCATAGTCTCCATCTGATTTTTGTTGTACTTTTTCTTGGTCTCGTTTTTTCATACTAGCCAATAGAGAACGAATACGAATTCTAACAGCCCCTAGGTTATTAACCTCATCAATTTTGATTAAAGTATACATTTTATTGAAACTAGTTAAAATTTCTTCTACTTGGTCGGTTGTTACAGCATCTACACCACAACCGAAAGAATTCAATTGCACTAATTCTAAGCAATCATGTTTTCCAACAAAGTCTGCTGATGCATATAATCTTGCATGATAAACCCATTGGTCAACAACTCGAATCGGTCTTTTGGCTTCTGTCTTATCGGAAATACTATCTTCTGTTAGAACAGAAAGCCCTAAAGAAGTAATTAAAGTATCAATACCATGGTTGATTTCTGGGTCTACGTGGTAAGGACGACCAGCTAAAACGATACCTTTTAAATGATTTTCTTCTAAATATCTTACCGTTTCGGTTCCTTTGTCACGGATATCCTTTTTACATTTTTGATATTCTTTTTCTGCTTTTTCAGCAGCTTCCAATAACTCTGATTTTGTAAAATGATATCCTTTAAATTCTTCTAATTCCATTATTTTCTTTACTAAGTTTTTCTTTTCAAAAGGTAAAAATGGATTTAAGAACTTAATATCTTCTTTTTTCAATCCTTCTACATTGTTTTTCAATACCTCAGAGTAAGAAATAACAATTGGACAATTGTAATGATTATCTGCTTTTTCATATTCTTTTCTAGAATATGGAATACAAGGATAGAAAATCGTTTTAATTCCTTGTTCTAGTAAGCTTTCGATATGACCATGAGAAAGTTTAGCTGGATAGCAAACAGACTCAGAAGGCATAGATTCCATTCCTTTTTCATAAGTTTTACGTGTACTTTTTTCAGAAAGAACCACACGGAATCCTAGACTAGTTAAGAAAGTAAACCAGAATGGATAATCTTCATACATATTTAAAACTCTTGGAATACCTATGGTTCCCCTGGTAGCGAATTGTTCTTCTAAAGGCTTATAGTCAAAAAGTCTTTCTTGTTTATACTGAATTAGATTTGGTAATTTTTTAGCTTTTGTAACAATTCCAGCTCCTTTTTCACAACGGTTACCAGATACATGAATTTGTCCGTTACTAAATTTGTTAATAGTTAATTTACAATGATTTTCACAATTGTTACAACGTGTATGTGTTACTTTAATTTCTAAATGTTCTAATTCTTCTGTTTTTAATATCGTTGATTGATATTCCATATCTAAGTTAGCTTCATATTGTTCTTTGGATAAAAGTGCCATTCCATAAGCACCCATTAATCCAGAAATATCAGGGCGAACTACATTTTTTCCAACAATTAATTCAAAAGCACGTAAAACGGCATCGTTGTAGAAAGTACCACCTTGTACAACAATATGTTTACCCAAAGTTTCAACATCTCTTACTTTCATAACTTTTTGAATGGCATTTTTGATAACAGAATAAGATAATCCACTTGAAATATCACCAACAGAGTAACCTTCTTTTTGGGCTTGTTTGATTTTAGAATTCATAAATACCGTACATCTAGAACCTAAATCAACAGGTCTTTTGCTATTGATAGCTTCTTTTACGAAATCAGAAATTTCTAAGTTTAAACTTTTAGCAAATGTTTCAATAAAAGAACCACAACCAGAAGAACAAGCTTCATTTAACATGATATTATCAATGGAGCCGTTTTTCATACGAATGTATTTCATATCTTGTCCACCAATGTCAACAATGGCTGTTACATTAGGCTCAAATGTTTTGGCAGCTGTATAATGGGCAATGGTTTCAATTTCATTTAAATCTACGTTTAAAGCTGTTTGAATTAGCTTTTCACCATAGCCAGTAACACCACTGTATCTTAAAATAGCCTTTTGAGGTAATACGTCATATAGTTTTTTTAGCATGTTCATAACACTTTTTAATGGATTTCCTTCATTGCTTCCATAAAGAGAATATAATAGTTTTCCATCTTTATCAATTAGAACTAATTTAGTAGTAGTAGAACCAGCGTCAATTCCAAGATAACAATCACCTTCGTAATTTTCTAAAGAGGCTTTTTCAACTTTTGTTTTATCATGTCTTTCTTTGAACGAATTATAATCTTCTTTATTTTTAAATAAAGGATCAAGAGGTTGTGTTGTATTATCTTGTGAATTTTTTAAATTTTCAATTTTTTGATGTAATTCATCTGGTGTAATGGTATCAGAATTGATAGAATCTAAAGCAGCCCCTTTAGCTACTAAAAGATGTGCTTCTTCTGGTACAATAATTTCATCATCTTTTAAATTTAAGGTTTCAATAAATCGAGTTCGTAATTCAGACAAATAATTTAAAGGACCACCTAAAAAGGCAACATTACCACGAATTGGTCTACCACAAGCAAGACCACTAATGGTTTGATTAACAACTGCTTGAAAAATAGAAGCAGCAATATCTTCTTTAGCAGCACCTTCATTAATTAAAGGCTGGATATCAGTTTTAGCAAAAACACCACAACGAGAAGCGATTGGGTAAATAGTAGAATATCCTTTTGCTAATTCATTTAAACCGGCCGTATCCGTATGTAATAAAGATGCCATCTGGTCTAAAAAGGCTCCTGTACCACCAGCACAAGTACCATTCATACGTTGTTCAATCGATTGGTCAAAATAAATAATTTTAGCATCTTCACCGCCAAGTTCAATTACAACATCGGTTCTAGGAATGTATTTTTCAACAGAACGTTTACAAGAAACTACTTCTTGAATAAAATTAACGCCCAAAAACTTAGCAGCAGACATAGCTCCAGAACCTGTAAGTGCTAATGTAAAATAGTTTAGAGGGAATTTGGTTAATAAATCCTCTAAAACATGGCAAACAGTATTTTTTGTATCTGAAAAATGTCTTTGATAATCTTTATATATCGTATTTTTATTTCTATCCATAACAATAATTTTTACAGTAGTAGACCCAACATCTAATCCAACATGTAAAATATTGTCTATATTTTTGTTATTCTCCATGACAAAAACTTCCTTTCTGTACATAGGATTAATCTATGTAACCCTTCTCATTGTATACGGAAAACGGTTTTTTGTCAAATGGAAAATACTGGGTGATAATTTTGAAGATTGCCAGAGGGGAGGGACTTTTTTGGCAATTTTTGGGGGTTTATTTTTAAAATTAAAAAGTTAATCTATTTTTTACTTGTAACTCCCAGCTACGAACCAGCTGTAATTACATAACAGCTGGTAATCTTGCTGGTCCCCACGAATTGTTACTGCGAAAAAAATAGATTAACTTTTTTAAGATAAAATTTAAATGAAAATTGCCAAAAAGGTCCCTCCCCTCTGGCAATCTTCAAAATCATTATGGATGGTTCTAAAAAGGACAAACAAACCATAAAATAGATAATAAATAAAAAGAACAAGGAGGAAGTTATGAAAAATAAAAAGATAGGGGTAATTTTCTTTTTCCTATTAATTATTATATTGATAGCGGGATATTTTGGAATACAGTATGTTAGAAAGAAACAAGAACAAGAAACTACAGTAAAAGAATATATACCACAGGAAGAAATAGCAGAAGAACAAGTAAGACAAACAATCGTTAGTTTGTATTTTCCGAATAAAGAGACGAATGAAATAAATCCAGAGGCAAGGTTGATTGATATTAAGGAAATCATTAATGATGCTTATGAAAAATTGGTGGTATTGCTAATAGAAGGACCTAAAAATGATAAAAATAAGAAGATAATACCAGACGGGACAAAATTAAATAAAACTTATTTAGAAGAAGATTGTGTGGTATTAGACTTTTCAAAAGAGTTTTTAAATTATCCCAAAGAAGATGAAAAAGAAAAAATAAATTTAATTAATTGTATTGTTAATACTTTAACAGAATTAACAGAAATCAATCAAGTGAAAATTTTGATTGATGGAAACGAAAATGAGCAATTTAATGAAATTTATAGTAGGAAAAATAGTTAGTTACTTTTTAAGAATTTTAAATAATTTAAAATATTTTAAGTTATGTTGAAGATTGTTTAAAAAATGTTCAACATCAGTTAAAGAATTAATCGTATTTTTTTTATATAAATTAAAATCGAAAGATTTTTTTTGAGGAGGTTTTTTATCTCCTCTATTATTTTGGTTGTTGTCATTTAAAAAAATTCGGTTCATTTTGATTTTCTCCTAATTCCTAATTTTGCAAAATTAGCCTTTTTGTTGTATAATATGCAAGAAATAGAAAAAAGTTAAGGAAATTTAAAATGGAAATAAAATTAGATGAAAATGAAAAAATAGAGGATTTACAATTTAAAAGCTTAAAAATAATTCAAAATAAGAAAGGATTTTGTTTTGGAATTGATAGTATATTATTATCTGATTTCGCTAAACAAATAAAAAAAGATAGTAAAGTAATAGATTTAGGAACAGGTACTGGAATTATTGCAACACTATTATGTGGAAAAACAGAATTAAAAGAAATTATAGGAATTGAAAAACAAAAAGAGGTATATGAAATGGCTCAAAAAAGTATTCAATTGAATCAATTGGAAAATAAATTCAAAATAATTCATGAAGATATAAAAAATTTGGATAAAATATTAGAAAAAAATACTTTTGATGCAATTGTAACCAATCCACCATATAAGAAAAAAAATACAGGAATAATAAATGAAGAAGAAAAGAAAATTATTTCAAGACATGAAACAACAGCTACATTAGAAGATTTTATCAAGGTTGCGAAAGATTTGTTAAAAGACAAAGGGGAATTTTATATGGTGCATAGACCAGATAGATTGGTTGACATACTGAGTCTTATGAGAAATTACAAAATAGAGCCTAAAATTTTACGATTTGTTTATTCAAATGAAGAATGCGAGCCAAAGCTAATTTTGATAAAAGGAATTAAAAATGCAAGACCATTTTTAAACGTAGAAAAAAATTTGTACATTTATGATAAAAGTGGAAATTATACGCAAGAAATTAATGAAATATATCATAAATATTAATTTATTGCCAAAAAGGACTGTCCCTAATGGCAGAAAGGACTAAAAAATGAGAGAAGATAAAATAGGAATTTTATATGTAGTAGCAACTCCAATTGGTAATTTAGAGGATATTACATTAAGAGCAATTAAAGTGTTGCAACAAGTTGATTTGATTGCAGCAGAGGATACAAGACATACTTTGAAATTACTAAATCATTTAGAAATATCAAAACCACTAATTAGTTATCATAGGCATAATGAGGAGATAAAAACAGAAGTACTAATTGAAAAATTGAAAGAAGGACAAAGTATTGCTTTGGTATCAGATGCTGGAACACCAGGAATTTGTGATCCAGGAGAAGTGGTAATTAAAAAATGCATAGAAGAGGGAATAACGGTTATTCCAATTCCAGGAGCGTGTGCTATGATTAATGCATTAATTGCTTCTGGAGTTGATACAAAAGAGTTTACTTTTTTGGGATTTTTACCACTCCATAAAAAGTTAAGAAAGGAAAAATTAGAGGAAATCCAAAAAAGTCAAAAAACAGTTATACTTTATGAAGCACCACATAAATTACAAACAACCTTAAAGGATTTATCTGTTTTTTTAGAGGATAGACAAATTGTTCTTGCTAGGGAGCTAACAAAAATTCATGAGGAATTTATCAGAGGAACGGTAAAAGAAATTATGGAAAGAGCAGAAAGCTTAAAGGGTGAAATAGTTTTGATGATAGAAGGAAATCACGAAATTGAAATAGAAAAAAGTTTTGAAAATTTAAGTTTGGAAGAACATTACAAATTATATGAGCAACAGGGAATTCCTAAGAAAGAAATTATAAAGAAGATAGCTAAAGATAGAGGTTTAAGTAAAAATGATGTGTATCAAGAGTTTTTAGAAAAGTAACATAATCTAATATACTGAAAGAAAAATAAAAATATATGCGAAAAGCATAAAATATTTTATGAAAGTATTGAAAAAAGAAAAAGCTTACAGTATAATTTGAATGTATATTATTTGCTATTTTTGCGAATAGAAAAAGAACTTTGAAAAGTAAATACCCTTATAAAAAGTGTTTTGAAAGGAATACTATTGGCAAAAATGGAAATAATGAAACTAGAAAATAAAAAAAGAAACCTAAGAAAGAAAAAATAAAACAAAGGAGGAGATTTTAATGGAGAAAGTAAAAAATAGTAAGGGTATTACATTAATAGCATTAGTAATTACAATAATATTCTCTTATGACGAAAAATTAAAATGTAGTAATAGCAAAGGTTTCCTCCTAGCAACAATTTAGTAAAAATAAAATTTTCACATATCTAAAAGATGAATTGTAAAAAATAATAATACAATGTCATCTTTTTTTGAATTTATAATGAAAAAATTGAGAATAAGTGATATAATGCCAATTAATAAAGGATAATTAAATTTTGCAGACAATGTCTGCAAAATTAGAAAGAAGGTAAAAAATGGAAAATTACATAGATATAAATAAATATAAAGAAATTTTTGAAAATATAAAACAAGAAGTATTAAAATCACAATATAAAGCAATGCAAGCAGTGAATACGGAAATGATATATATGTATTGGAACATTGGAAAGATTATATCAGCAAATATTGAATGGGGAAATAAATTTGTTGATAGTCTTTCTATTGATTTAAAAAATGAATTTCCTACTATTCAAGGCTTTTCTGTTAGAAATTTAAGGAATATGAGAAAATTTTATGAAGAATATCCTAGTATTGAAATTTTGCAAACATTGTCTGCAAAATTGACTTGGTCTCATAATGTTTTATTGATAAACAAAGTTAAAGATATGGAAATTAGAAAATGGTATATGAAAGAAACAATAAAGAATGGTTGGTCACATGATGTTTTAGCAGACCAAATAAAATATAAATTATTTGAGAGACAAGCAATAGCAGAGAAAGTAACAAACTTTGAAAATACATTACCAGATGTTCAAAGTGATTTAGCATTGCAAACAATGAAAGATCCATATATATTCGACTTTATTGTTTTAAAAGGACAAGTAAAAGAAAAGCAAATAGAAGATGCTATGGTTGAAAAAATAAAAAATGTATTAATTGAACTGGGAAATGGATTTGCATTTGTAGGAAATCAATATAAGATAACAGTAAGTGATACAGATTACTTTATAGACTTACTATTTTATCATTTAGAATTAAGATGTTATGTTGTAGTAGAATTAAAAGCAAGAAAATTTAAACCTACTGATGCAGGACAATTAAATTTCTATTTATCTGCAATAGATGATATGTTAAGAAAAGACGGAGATAATCCAACAATTGGAATATTGTTATGTAAGGAAAAAGATAAGCTAACAGCAGAATATGCTTTAAAAGATATAAATAAACCTGTTGGAGTTAGTGAATACAAACTTTTGCAAGATATACCAGAATATTTGCAATCACAATTACCAAAAGCAGAAGAAATCGAATTACATATTAAGGATATTGAAGAAATAGAAAAGCAACAAGATAATGAAGAGTAATTAAATTTTGTCTACACTGTCGGCAAAATTTAAAAAAGTATAGCTTTAGATTTAGAAATAAGTCTAAAGCTTATTTTTGTGGAAATTTTTTATCTACATTTTAGAAATATAAAATTATACTAAAAGCAATTAAAAATGGCTAGAAGTTAAAAATAAGACGAACAAACGAAAGAAGGTGAGGGAATGTCTAACTTAAATTTAAAAGGTATATGGATACCAATAGAAATATTAACAGATGAAAAATTAAGTGATAAAGAAAAAATAATATATGCAATAATTTTATATTTAAG
>CARUQW010000018.1:0-2894 GCA_949077355.1 uncultured Clostridia bacterium
AAGGGTGCCATATTATAGATTTAGAATTTCTATGAAAATTAGCTTGAACGATAAATTTTTTATTCTGACTTATTCGTTGTAAAATTACATTTCTTAAAAATAAAAGAGGAATTTTAAAGAACGTCCCTCCAGTCCCCCTCCAATCTTTCTTGAAATATAACATATTTTTTTATTTTTTTCTATCATTTTGTTTCAACTTTTTAAATTAGTGGTATAATTTTTATAATACAAAAGAATGGAGATGATTCAACTTGTCAAATAATTCCGTAAAAGACGAAGTTAATGTTAGTAAATTATATGGTTTAGAAGCCACTTTACCCAAAAATGATTTTATTCAAAAATATCAAGTAAAAGAGTCTGGTCTATCGGCAAATGAAGCAGAAGAAAGACTACGCAATTTAGGATTAAATGAAATTAAACAAGCTAAATCTAAAAAATGGTATCATTATTTTTTGGAAAGTTTATTTACTCCCTTTAATTGTATTTTGCTTGGAATTGTTGCAATTCTAATTTATACCGATATTTATCTACCACCTACACCAAGCTATGCCAATATTATTGTTATTGCCATTTTAGTTTCAGCCAGCACTTTACTAGACTTTTTTGAAGAATTTCGCTCTAACAAAGCCGCTGAAGAGTTAAAACAAATGGTAGCCACTACCACTACAGTAATCCGTGATGGAGAAAAAGTGGAAATTCCTATCAGCCAAGTAACCTTAGGAGATGTTGTTCTTCTTTCAGCTGGTAGTATTATTCCTGCTGATTTAAGAGTAATTGAAGCCAAAGATTTATATGTTGGTCAATCTTCTTTAACTGGTGAATCTGATAGCGTGAAAAAAATGGTAGACAGTGAACTATCTATCAATGAATTAGATAGTATTGCTGATTTAGATACCATTTGCTTTATGGGAACCAACGTTATTTCGGGAAGTGCTAAAGGTGTTGTAATTAAAACAGCTGATTCTACTTATTTTGGCAAAGTAGCACACACCTTAACAGCAGGAAAGCCAAAAACTGCTTTTCAAAAAGGAATCGAAAGTATTAGCCGATTGTTAATTCGTTTCATGTTAATTATGATACCAATTGTATTTTTATTAAATGCTTGGAAACATGATATTATCACAGCATTTACTTTTGCCGTTGCTATTGCCATCGGAATTACACCTCTTCTACTTCCTGTTATTTTATCTTCTAGTTTATCCAAAGGTGCTGTTCGAATGTCTAAGAAAAAAACAATTGTAAAAAAATTAGATTCCATTCAAAATTTCGGTGCTATGAATATTTTATGCACTGATAAAACTGGCACTTTAACAGAAGATAAAATAGTACTAGAAAAATATTTAGATATTAATGGTGAAGAAGATTTAAGAATTTTAAAACATGCTTTCTTAAATTCCTATTTTCAGACTGGTCTAAAAGGTAACATCGATGAAGCAGTTATCAAAAGAGGCTTAGAAAATAACATGAGTGAACTTTCCGAAAAATATAAAAAAATTGATGAAATTCCCTTCGATTTTTCACGTAGACGTTTATCTGTTATTGTAAGTGATGGTAATAAAAAACAACTTATTACAAAAGGAGCCGTAGAAGAAATCTTAAGCATTTGTACCATGGTCGACGATAAAGGAGAAGTTACTCCAATTACAAAAGAAATAAAAGAAAATATTCGAAAAATCAGTAAAAAACTAAACGAACAAGGCTTAAGAGTTGTAGCTGTTTGTCAAAAAAATGACATCACCCATATTGAACACTTTGCAGTTTCTGATGAAAAAAATATGATACTTCTTGGCTTTATTGGATTTTTAGATCCACCAAAAGAAAGCGCCAAAGAATCCATCGAAAAGTTAAATCATGCTGGTATTCGAGTCATTGTTTTGACTGGTGATAATGCTGAAGTTACAAGATGCATTTGCAATAAAGTTGGCATCAATTCAAAAAATATTATTATCGGAAGTAAAATTGATAAATTATCAGATATTGCTGTTTTGCGATTATTGAAAAAAACAAATATATTTGCCAAGCTTTCCCCTATTCAAAAAGCCCGAATTGTAAGGCTTTTAAGAGAATCTGGAAATGTTGTTGGTTATATGGGGGATGGCATTAATGATAGCCCTTCTCTTACCAACTCTGATGTTGGTATTTCAGTTGATACTGCTGTTGATATTGCCAAAGAAGCTGCTGATATTATCTTACTCGAAAAAGATTTAAATGTCTTATTAGATGGTGTAACAGAAGGACGTCGTACCTATGTTAATCTTATGAAATATATAAAATTGGCAACTAGTTTTAACTTTGGAGAAGTGGTTTCTGTTATCATTGCTAGTGCTTTATTACCATTTTTACCTGAAACACCAATCCAATTATTAGTAGAGGGCCTCCTTTATGATTTTGGACAATTAACCCTACCATTTGACCATGTAGATAAAGAATCTTTACAACATCCAAAATCTTTCTCGATTCAAAGCCTAAAAAACTTTATGTTTTTTATGGGTCCACTTAGTTCAGCTTTTGATATGTTGGTATTTGCCTCTCTTTGGTTCTTCTTCCAAATTCGAGATGTTGCTACTTTCCAAACCATTTGGTTTAGTTATAGTATCACCTCTAATTTAGTAGGAATGCATATCATACGAACAGCTAAACTACCATTTATCCAAAGTAATGCTCATAAAGCTGTGTATATATCATCCATTTCATTAATTTTGATTGGAATCTTAGTTCCTTTCACAGGTTTAGGACATTTAATTGGTTTGGTTCCAATTGAATTAAAATATATTTTTATGATTTTTGTCATTACATTTCTTTACTGCTTTGTAGCTATTTTTGCTAAAAAGATTTACATCAAAAAATATGGTGAATGGATTTAATAAATTTTGCCAGAAGGGACGAACCTTTTG
>CARUQW010000018.1:2995-17194 GCA_949077355.1 uncultured Clostridia bacterium
CCTTCTGGCAAAATTAAAAAAGAGGGATTTTAAGGAATGTCCCTCTAATCCCCCTTTTTTCGATGATTGCTCAAATCTCGAATGAGATTAAGCGTTTTTCTTCATCGGATAAGTTAGAATGGGCTACATACTTGTTGTATGTGGTTTTTGCCCGTACATCCGCAATCGCAGATTTGTGCGTTAAAAGGTCTGCACACCAAGGATCGTGTTCTACTTCTTTAAACACCTTATACGCTTCCTTGTTGCTCATTGCCATTTGTCTCAATTCAATAATGTGCTTCATAATAGGCTCCTTCCTTAATATAAACAGTTTTTTACTTATCTTCTTTATTATACCACTTTTTCTTACCTTTGGCAATTTTTATGTACACTATTAGCATAAAATATCATTTTTCCTCTATTTTCACCTTTTCTTCACCTAAAATGTCATCAAATACCTCTTTAATTTTATCATTTAAATAAATTTGCCCACAAGGCTTTTCTTCTCCATTGACTTTAATTTGTACATTTATATTATTTCTATCACCACTAAAATAACGCAATGCTCCTCTCAATTTATTTTTCTGTTCCTCGTCTGCTGTTGTAATATCAAGAGAAAGAAGTTTTTGTTTTTGTTCCCCAAAATCCTTTATTTCATTAGCAATAATCGTTGTTGCATCATCTTCTCGAATGCTCAAACGACCTTCCACCATAACAATATTTTCTTCTACTAAACTTTTCCCAGCATTTATATAAGCATTTTCAAATACAATGATTTCTGCCATACCATATAAATCTTCTATGGTAACAAAAGCCATAATTTTATTATTTTTTGTATATTTCTTTTTTATTGATGTAATAATTCCTGCATATTTCACATTTTGACCATCTTTATATTTCACTTTTCCACTTTGTCTTGTCATCATCATTTCTGGGTCATCTAAATTGGATGCCATTTGCTCATCAATGGCCTTCAAATTAATCGTATTAATAGTAGTTTGTGCTTCCATTTGTCCCCTTAATTTCTCTAATGGATGCCCTGAAAGATAAATTCCTAACATTTCTTTCTCAATCGATAATAATTCTTTATTAGACATTTCCTCGTGTTCATCAAATTGATATTTAATTTCATTCATTTCTTCTTTTTCTTGTTCTGAACCTAAATCAAACATCGAAACCTGACCTGCCAGTCCCTTTTTCCTTCCACTTTGGATAATATCAATAATTCCTTCAAAAGATGCCAGTAGTGTACTTCTGGTTTGTTCAAATTCATCAAAAGCACCTGCTTTAATCAAACTTTCCACACATTTTTTGTTGACTGCCTCATCTGCAATTCTTTCACAAAAATCAGTAAAACTTTTATAAGCTCCTTCTTTTCGTCTTTCTTTTACAATGTTATTGACTGGTACAGTTCCTACATTTTTAATACTTCCTAATCCAAAACGAATCTTAGCTTTACCATCATCATATTCTGTTGTAAATTTAGTATCACTTTTATTAATTTCTGGTTTTAATATCTCAATACCAAGAGCCTTACATTCATCGATATATTGTGGTATTTTATCTAAATTTCCTAAAAAGCTGTTCAAAGTTGCTGCCATAAATTCTGCTGGATAATAGGCTTTCAAATAGGCTGTTCGATAAGCAATAACTGCATAACACGCTGCATGTGATTTATTAAAAGCATATTTTGCAAATTCTGCCATTTCATCAAAAATTTTATTCGCTGATTGCTCATCAATTCCATTTCTAACACAACCTGGAACTTCAATATTTCCCTTTTCATCTACCTGTCCATGAATAAAAACTTCTCTTTCTTTTGCCATAACATCTAGTTTTTTCTTTCCCATGGCACGTCTTACTAAATCCGCTCTTCCTAGTGAATAACCTGCTAAATCACGCACTATTTGCATAACCTGTTCTTGATACACCATACATCCATAAGTTACATTTAAGATTGGCTCTAATCGTGGATGCGTATATTCATTATGACCTGGATTCAACTTGCCTTTAACATATCTCGGAATTTGATCCATTGGTCCTGGGCGATACAAAGATACTCCCGCAATCAAATCCTCCAAACAGTCTGGTTTTAGTTCTTTCATAAAGTTTGTCATTCCCTGTGATTCAAACTGGAAGATTCCACAAGATTTTCCCTCTTGCCATAACTTATATACCTTAGGATCTGCCATCTCTTTATCAAATTCTACATCAATTCCCCTATTTTCTTTCACTAAATCTATTGTATCTTGAATTACCGTTAAAGTTCTTAATCCTAAGAAGTCCATCTTTAATAAACCAAGTTCCTCTAATGTTGTCATGATGTATTGTGTCGAAATTTGTCCATCACGAACATATAAAGGAACATACGTATCCACTGGATCTTTCGTAATAACCACTCCGGCAAGCATGGGTAGAAGCCTGTCTTGGCATTCCTTCTAATGCCATAGCCACATCTAAAACTTTTTTGACAGTTTCCTCTGTTTCATATCTTTCTTTTAATTCTTTGTTTTGTTCTAAGGCTTTGTTTATTGTTATATGTAACTCGTTTGGTATCATTTTAGCCAAACTATCAGCTTCTGAATAAGGAACATCTAAAACCCTTGCTACATCACGAATAACCATTTTTGCCGCCATCGTTCCAAATGTAATAATCTGTGATACATGGTCATGTCCATACTTTTCAGACACATAATCAATTACATCTTGCCTATGTTCATAACAAAAGTCAACATCAA
This sequence comes from uncultured Clostridia bacterium, assembly GCA_949077355.1. GTDB lineage: Bacteria > Bacillota > Clostridia > TANB77 > CAG-508 > CAG-269. Next base: position 5,713 of record CARUQW010000018.1, read on the forward strand.
AGTCAGGCATACTAATTCTTTCAGGATTTAAAAATCTTTCAAACAGTAATCCATATTTCATAGGGTCAATATCTGTAATTTCAATTGCATAAGCAATAATTGACCCCGCACCAGAACCACGTCCGTGGACCTACTGGAATATGATGTGTTTTAGCATAATGAATAAAGTCCCATACAATTAAAAAATAATCAACATACCCCATCCTTTGAATAACACCTAATTCGTATTCCATTCTATCTAGAATTTCTTGTGATGGATTTTCTCCATATCGATTTCTAATTCCATCCTCACATAATTTCTTAAAATAATCATAATGTGTCTCAAATTCTTCTGGCACATCATAATTCGGCAAAATAGTATGCCCAAATTCAAATTCTACATTGCATTTTTCTGCAATCTTCACGGTATTCTCAATTGCATCTGGAAAAGCCTTAAAATATTCAATCATCTCTTCTGGTGATTTTACATATAATTCATCTGTTTCAAAACGCATTCTGTCCATATCACTCATTCGTTTCCCTGTTTGAATACATAGTAATACTTCGTGATTATAAGCATCTTCTTTTCTTAAATAATGTGCATCATTGGTTGCTACCAATGGAATATCTAATTTTCTTGCTAAAGTTACTAATTTTTGATTTGCTAATACCTGCTCTTGCAATCCATTATTTTGAATTTCTATATAATAATCCTCTCCAAACACTCTTTTATGCCAAAGGGCAATTTCTTCTGCCTTTTCCATTTCTCCATTTAGTAAAGCTTGATTCACAGAACCTGCCAAACAAGCACTTAGACAAATCAGCCCTTCATGATATTGTTCCAACACCTCTAAATCAATACGAGGTTTATAATAATAACCATCAACAAAACCAATGGAAACCAATTTACTTAAATTTCGATATCCTTGTTGATTTTTAGCCAATAAAATCAAGTGGTTATAATGATTATCGATATTCGGTTCTTTATCAAATCGACTTCTTGGTGCCACATAAACTTCACAACCAATAATAGGTTTCACACCTTCTTTTTTACAAGCCTTATAAAAATCAATTGTTCCATACATAGAACCATGGTCTGTAATAGCAATCGAATCCATTCCCAATTCTTTTGCTCTTACTGGTAAATCCTTAATTCGATTCGCTCCATCTAATAAACTAAACTCACTATGTATATGTAAATGCACAAATTCTGCCATTTTTTCTCCTTTCATGTGCAATGGGGACGTTTCCTTTTTCACATTTTAATTTTCTTTGTGATTATATCACGTCTTACTAAAAAGTTCTACCCTTTTTAGTAGATTGAAAAAAGACCTTATCTTCCGACAAGGTCTTCTCTGAAAACTTATTCTGACAATTCTTCCATAATATAGATTGCAAATACATCACATAATTCGTATTCTGCACTAGCCTTTTTTTCTTCATACTTAAAGTGAAGTATACATTTTCCTTCTTTATAAGTATCAGTAGTCCAAAAAATTTCCTCTACCTCTTCTGCTAACTCTCTTACTTTTACTGGCATTTCTCCGGCTCCTTCAAATGCCCTCAAAAGTTTTAAAAAGTTCTCCCGGTTTTTTCTTTTAGTCACTCCATTTATTGTTATTTTAATATAAGATTTCATTTTTCTCCTCACTTTTGCTTAAACTTACTCCAAGAAACAACCCTGTCATTACAACAGGGTCATTCTTGAAAACTACTTCATCACCTCATCACTTCACTCAGCAGAAATGCTTCAAGGACAAATATCCCATTTTCTGTGCTGGCGACATAAGCAGAACACTCTTTCCATTCCCGCTGCTCTTCATATTTGAAGTGAACAACATTGCTCTCTGAAGACCAGCAAATCTCATCGGCATCTTTGGCATTAAGCCGTATTTCTCTCAGTTCCTCGTGTTCTTCTTCCAAGACCTCCAGAACCTTCAAAAAGCGTGTCCTCTCAGTTGCTACACACACATTGCCTTTTCTTAATTGAATAATAGTTTTCATGTTTTTCCTCCTCATTTTTTACTAATTGATAGTTTTTATTTCGGAGGCAAAAGTTAATAACCTCCGAAATTTTTCGAAAGGCTTATTACCTTTTTTCTATAGTATATTATACCATATTTGTTTACATATTGCAAATTTCTACTATATCTCTTGTATTATTTTTACTTTATCGATATAATTAATGGGAAAGGGGGAAATTTTATGAACGAAGATATTAGTGTTCAAAATAAGTTGTTTGGAAAAACCTTTTTTTGGATGTTTTTAGGACTTTTAGGTTCTGGAATTATTGCTTGGTATACATATGCTTCTGGATTATTTATAGATATTCTATTAGGTGACTATTTTAATATGCTACTTATTGTTGAATTATTAGTAGTTTTAGGCTTTAGCCTTTTATTTAAAAAACTACCACCTTTAGTTGTAGGTGTCTTATATTTTGTATACTCTATGATAAATGGCGTTACCTTATCTGTTATCTTTGTTGTTTTTGAATTAAGTTCTATTCTTTACCTATTTGGCATTTCTGCTCTATTATTTGCAGCTTTAGGTATAATAGGATATAAAACAAATAAAGATTTAACTTCATGGGGTCCTTACCTATCAGTCTTTTTAATAGCAGGTATTCTTCTTAGTATTGTAAATTTATTTATTTTAAAAAATAGTTCTTTTGAACTTATTCTAGATTGGTTAATTTTAGCTTTATTCTTTGGCATTACCATTTATGATATTAATAAAATAAAACTTTTACAAGAAGATACTTCCATGGATACTAATAAAATTCATATTTATTGCGCAATGCAATTATACTTAGATTTTATTAATATTTTCTTACGAATTCTTTCCATTTTTGGAAAAAGAAGAAATTAAAAAGAACAATAGGAGCTTGATTAAAGTTATCTATTTTATAAATTATTTCTTTCAAGCCTCGTTAAATTGTTCGTCCGCGAAAAAATTCTTTAGAATTTTTTCTGTGGAATATATTTTTGTTGTATAGGTAAAAATCTTTGATTTTTTCTATACAACAAAAAAGTCGCTTCTTTTTATAAAAGAACGACTTTTTTGTTTTAGAATTAAACTTACAACATCACCAATTCCTCTAAAATTTGACATAACTGAGGATTATTCGTGATTGTCACTCCTGGTCCTACTTTTCCTAGGGGCTGATTTCTAAAAAAAAGTAAAATTTCTCCATCTGCTACTTTTACTTTCCGCCCCATAAACAAACATATTCGCAATGCTGTTGCATCGGCATCTGTAAATTCTTCAAGCCTTTCCATAATCCAATTTTCTTCCGTCCGCTTGAAAATATTTTTTTTCTTCTTTCCTTTGATTTCCACCTCGGCACATATTTGCCATTTAAGCTCCTTGTTTAATTCTAACATCTCAATTTCCCTCCATTTTGCTTTCTATAACTAGAAGCCATGCCAAATGTTTTTATATTACTCATTATACCATATTATGTCTTCTTTTTCAACATTTTTTAACAAAATTTGACACCAACACTTCTTTTCGTTATACTATTTCTGAAAGGATGGGATTATTATGGATTTTACTTTTGAAAGAAAAATCAACTATTACGAAACAGACCGAATGGGAGTGGTTCATCATTCTAATTACATTCGCTTCTTAGAAGAAGCTAGATGTCAAATGTTAGATGCCTATCATATGCCTTATTCCGCCTTTGAAGAGCAAGGTGTTATGATTCCAGTTCTTGGCGTTAACTGTAACTATAAACAACATGTTACTTTTGATGATATTATTGAAATTAAGCCATTTGTAAAAGACTTCAATGGCGTTCGCTTAACAATGGGATATGATATCATTCATAAAAAAACTGGTAATTTGGTTTTAACCGCTGAAACAAAACACTGTTTTACTGATACAAATTTAAAACCAATTCGTTTACAAAAACAAATTCCAGCATTTTACGATAAATTTCAACAATTAAAACAGGAATTTTAAGGAGTATTGCCTTAAATTCCTGTTTTATTTTTTAAAAATATCTTTTTAATAGTCCTTCAAATCCTCTTCCATGTCTAGCTTCATCTTTACACATTTCATGAACTGTATCATGAATCGCATCATATCCTAATTCTTTTGCTCTTGTTGCTAATTCTTTCTTTCCTTTGCAAGCACCACATTCAGCTTGTGCCCTTAAAGTTACATTCTTTTTGGTATCAGGATATACGATTTCTCCTAGTAGCTCTGCAAATTTTGAAGCATGTTCTGCTTCTTCCCATGCATATCTTTTAAATGCTTCTGCAATTTCTGGATAACCTTCTCTATCTGCTTGGCGGCTCATAGCCAAATACATTCCTACTTCAGTACATTCTCCCATGAAATTATCTTTTAATCCTTTTACAACTTCTTCGTCTAATCCCTTTGCTACTCCTATGATATGCTCATCAGCATATTCACTTGCTCCTTCTTCTTGTACTTTTTCTTCGAACATTTCTTTTCCTACACCACATTGAGGGCATCTGTCTGGAGCCTCTTCTCCAAAGTGAATATAACCACATACTTTACATACATATGCTTTCATTTTAATTACCTCCTTATTTTTTCTTTATTGATTATATTAATTTTTCAAATTTTGTCAATCCTTTTCACAAAAAAATCATAAATCTCAAAAAATGACTTTTATTTTTTTTATTTTTATGATACAATTTAAAAAGTTTTAAAAGATTTGTCAAAAGATGAAAGGAAGGAAGTTTTATGGAATTAAATAGATGTAGTAGATGTGGAAATTTTTATGCGGCAGAAGGAAATGTATGCCCAAAGTGTAGTATTAAAGATGGATTTGAATTTTCAACTTTTAAGTCTTATGTACAAGAAAATGGGTTTGACAATTCCCTAAATATAATTGCTAACGATACTGGTATTTCTGTTAAAAACTTAAATCGTTTTGTTGGTTATCCAGAATTTCAAGATTATCAAAAGGAATTAAACAGTATTGAAAAATTAAAAAATGCAATTGGAGAACTTGGTAACAATTAATTAAATTTTAAATAATTTGCTAAAATGTTGATATATTATAACACTAATATATCAACATTTTAATAAACATGATAACAGAGAGGGTTTGATAATATGGAAAATGTTTTTAATATATTAGAAGAAAGAGGTTACATTGAGCAAATGACTCACCCACAAGAAATAAAAAAACTTTTTGGTGAAGAGTCAGTTCCCTTTTACATTGGAATTGATCCTACTGCTGACAGCTTACATGTTGGTCATTTTGTTTCTTTAATGGTTGCTAGTCATATGCAAAAATGTGGTCATAAGCCAATTATTTTAGTTGGTGGTGGCACGGCAACCATTGGTGACCCTTCCGGAAAAACAGATATGAGAAAAATGCTTTCTCGTGAAGAACTTGATTACAATGTAGATTGTCTAAAAAAACAAATTGAGAAATTTGTCAGCTTTGAAGGTGAAAATGCTGCTATTATTGTAAATAATGCGGATTGGCTATTAGATTTAAAATTTGTTGACTTTGTTCGTGAAATCGGTAGTTTATTCTCTGTCAATCGAATGCTTGCTGCCGAATGTTATAAACAAAGAATGGAAACAGGTTTAACCTTTTTTGAAATGAGCTACATGTTAATGCAATCTTACGACTTTTTATACCTATACAACAAATATGGTTGTAAACTTCAAATGGGTGGAAACGATCAATGGTCTAATATCATTGGAGGTGTTGAATTAATCCGAAAAATTGGAAAAGATGATTCTTTTGGTTTAACTTTTAAACTTCTAACTACCAAAGAAGGTAAAAAAATGGGTAAAACTGAAAAAGGAGCTTTATGGTTAGACCCTAAAAAAACTTCTCCTTATGAATTTTATCAATATTGGAGAAATGTAGAAGACGGAAGTGTTGAAAATGTATTCAACATGCTTACTTTCCTACCAATTGAAAAAATAAAAGAATTATCTTCTTATCAAGATGAGAAAATCAATGAGGCAAAAAAAGTTTTAGCCTATGAAATTACCAAATTAGTTCATGGTGAAGAAGAAGCCCAAAAAGCAGAAGAAGCATCCAATGCTTTATTTAATGGACAAGGTAGCTTAGATAATATGCCAACCGTAAAAATCGAAAACACGAATCTTTCTATTTTAGATGCAATCCTATTATCTGGTATTGCTCCATCAAAAGGTCAAGCTAGAACTTTAATCAATCAAGGCGGTATTTCTTTAAATGACGAGAAAATAACAGATGTTAATTACCTTTTGTCTGAAAAAGACTTCTCAGAAGATTATGCTATCTTAAAAAAAGGAAAAAAAGTATTTTATAAATTAGAAAAATAAAAAGCCATTTAGGCTTTTTATTTTAGTTTTGGTTAATTTTGGTTAGTTTTGGGACAGGCACCGAGGTGACCATTATGGTTAGCTCGGTGCCTGTCCCAAAACTAACCAAAACTAACCAAAACTAACCAAAACCTACAATCATCATCTACTTTTTTCTACGATTTCTACAATGTCAGCAATGTATTCACCAATGACAGGAATGTTTAAAGTAACTATTTTTTGAAGTAATATAATTAATATTGCTGTAATAATTGTAACACCTATTCCAATCCCTACTCCTCGACTAATTCCTGCTAATAAATTTCTTTTTATGATTTCTTTTTTGTTTCCAAGTATATAGGACCATTCTAAATAATTTCCTTCTTGTAAAATACTAATTAATTTTTGAATTGATTTTTCCAATAGATTTATTTTTCTCTTTTTTAACCACATAAAAATCCACCTTTTTATTAGGGTGGATTTTTTTTTCTATTTTATTCTTTTTTTATAATGAATTCTGTATAAATATGTTATAAGAATACTCGCACATAATATCAGTACGATTATAATTAAAATGATAATTGTACTTTGGTTTCGATTTCCTCCGAATGGAGGTACAATATTAACTTCCATAGATTGTAGTCCATAAGTCCTATCTTCTTCTCCATTTAGTCTAAATACAATAGAATTTGCATAATTGGTATCATCCTTTGTAGATAACAAACAGGTTAATAATAATTTTGCTTCATACTTTTTTCCTTTTTTTATTACATATGGTGAATCTGATTCTGCACAAATTGAAATAACTTTTTTATGTCCTTTTTTATAAGTTAAATTTTCATTAATTGCCCAACCATAGTCTGCATTTGATTTATCTTCTGTTAACATTTTAGATGATTCCTCAAAACCTAATTTATCATCCATTTCACTTTGTATTTCTACTTTGAAACAATTAAATGCTGCTTTAATGTTAATTACATATTCCAATTGCAATTTTGCTCCTTGTATTAATTCCTGGTCTAAAAACATATACATGTCATTTCCTGTTACAAAATAATTTTTTCCCGTTTCTTCAAAATTTCCTACACTATTATCAATTACTTCTGAACAAATTTCACCATATATTTCATCATAAATTTCAGTAAGTTCTTCTGATGAAATATTGGAATAAATTGTTCCTGCATCTTTTCCATCTCTTGAAAACGCACTTGTATTCCCCATGTCTACCAATATATCATATATTTTAATATTATTACTTTCTAATTCTATTAATTTATCATAACATTGAGAGGCTTCTCCAGTAGCTCCATCTGTTAGAATAATTAGATAAGAAAATTTCTCACTTTGTTCTGAATTTCCTTCATCGTTTGTACTAAAAATTCCTTCTGCTAGTTCTAACCCATCTAACATATAGGTACCACCACTAGCTGATAATCCATTAATAGCCTCTGTTACTTCTTCTTTATCAGAAGACTTTGTTACCAGAGTTGATGCTGCTGATGCAAATCTAACAAGACTTATTTGTACATTTTCTGCTACATCAAATAAATTTTCAACCAATGCACACGCAGATTCTTTCGCTGCATTCATTCTTGTTTGATTCATACTTCCTGACGTATCAATTACTAATACTACTTCTATTGGTGCTTGGATGACATCTATCTTCATCTGCGTATCACCTTTTACATTTGTTGCATGAATTCTTTGCCCTGATGCCAATGTAATCGTTGCCGCATTTAATTCTGCATACGCTAATACTTTTTTGTCCTCTGATTGATATACATTGGGTGTGAATACGCTATATGAAAAATTATGGTACATAATAAAAATAATTATAAAAATTATTACCACTTCTATTTTTCTCAACATATCCTCACCTCGCTTTATCCTAATATGCTCAACTTTTTCCGTTAGTTCAATTATACATCGTTTCATATAAAAAGTCAAATTTTCTCCGCCAAATCCTTATCTCTATCAATACTTTCAACTAGTAATTAATATGAAAATAGAAGTCATTAATGACTTCTATTTTCATTTACTGTTATAAGGTTCTTATTATTAGTTAAATTACTTGTTTTATCTAATTCCTCTTTCTTCTTATCTTCTTGTTCTTTCATTGTTTCCAATGAAGTAATCAGGTCTTGCAGATGCTTTACATCTTTCCCCATCATTTCCCAGTCATTATTTGTATTAGACTGTGTTAAGTTTTGATTCGCTTTAATAATAGCTTCAATTAGACCTTCAATATCGTCTGTATTTTCTACTTCAATATCAACTGCATTTGTAGAAAGTAACTTTTCTAACGCTATTGTTAAAGTTTCTCCTATTGCTACTTTATTGCCAGAAGCAACAATTACTTTCTTAAGAATTGGTACATCTGATTCATTCAACATAGTTTGATAAATCGGCTCTACATACAATAAAGTATTATCAATAGGAACAATTAGCATTTGTTTCGTTAATCTAGTTCCTGTTGTATTTAAAGCTTCTAATTCACTTGAAATAATTTCGTCTTCTTCAATTTGTTTATCTAACTGCATTGGTCCTACAACATTACTATCAGCTGATAATTTATATAATTTCAATTGTTGATTACCATCTTCTATACTTCCTACTAAATAAGAAATAATATTTTGTTTTTCATCTGGTGTGTAAATCTGCACTAAACCAAATTGTTCGCCATCTGATGTTTTTAGCATGGTATAGTATGGATCCATATACGTACCTGCTGCTTTTGTAGATTTTATATTATTAAATTTAGCCACATCCCATAAATCATCCGCTCTATATAATACATCTGGTTTTACATTATGATATACCTTTAAAATCTCTGTTTGCACTTTATATAAAAATTGAGGATATACAAAATGATCTGCTATATCATCTGGAATCTTTTGGTCTAAATCGACAAATAATGTTTTATAGATATTTCTATATGCCATAGCAATTGGGTCAGTTCTATCTGTTATATAATAAGATATGGTTCCATCATAACTGTCTACAATTACCTTTACAGAATTTCTAATGTAATTAATATTCTCTTTTATTCCATCATGCTCAATTGATGTATATTGAGCATATGGATATTGATTTGATACGGTATAAGCATCAATTACCCATACAATTTTCCCTTCTTCTGTTATAACAGTATATGGTTTTTCATCATAAATTAGATATGGTAATGCCTTTTTAGCTCTTGTAATGATATCTCTATTCATTAAAATTTTACTATCACTAGTTATCTCTCCTGAAAATGCTAAGTTCAAATCTCCTTTTGTAATTCCCAAAATTAGTCTATCTAAAAATCCTAATTGCAATCCTGCTTTTCCTTCATAAGTTGAAGTATAATCTGTTCCATTTTCATCTGTATAATCATATTCTTGTTTATTTTTCGCATTGGTTGCAATGATATCTTTTGTTTCTAATCCAAAATACATACGTGGTTGTTTTACATCAATCTGAGCATCTTTTCCTGATACTTCTTTTTGTATATATTCTATATTTCCAGTTGGTGTACTAGTCGTTGCAGAAGCAATAATTTCTCCCATTCCATGTGTATATTCATAAGTTTTATTACTATAAGTTCTACCTGAACTTTTTATTTCTCTTGGAGCTATGTATACCACTTTGTCTTTTCCAGTAATTTGATATTTTGCTAAATTAACATTTCTATAAGAAAAATATCCTGTTTCTGTTTGGCTATCTTCTAATGTTTTTAATACAGCTTCTTGACTTATGATTGGTATATTGTTAATTACATTACTGTTTTTTCCTACCTCTTCACTTGTTATGGTTCCTGAATTTTGAATGTTACTTTCTTCAATATTAATATTATATGCACTTTTGGTATTTTTAATATTTTCAGCTATGTATTCTTTTTCCTTATCTAATTCATTGGAATTTACAAATACTAAATCAAATGTCATCATAACAGCAAATAAGATAACTAAATAACTTGGTATAACAGCTAAATTTTTTAATACTTTATTAGTTTTTCCTTCTTTAAAAAATTTCAAAGCTCTATAAGAAAATATCACAATAACAATAGCAAATAGGATATATCCCCATAATTTTACTGTTGTTTCTGTCATACCAGCACCAACAATATCAATATCTTCATTTATTGTTAATAATTTACCAAATACCATATTTTGTGTATTTAATATTGTCATAATTGCAATACCAATAATAACAAATAATATGTTTCTTGTTAATTTTTTCATAAATAAACTTTGTTTTAACATCTTCCCATCAATGCCATCAAAGAAACAATTAAATACAATTACATAATAGAGTGCCATATAAATAGACAACACAATAAATGATACTGTAAAATATAAGGCAAATGCTTCTATAACTGGTTTTTGGAATATATAATAAGCAATATCAAAATTAAATATATTATCTTGTATTCCAAAAGAAGTACTATTTAAAACTAACATTATCTTCTGCATTAATACAGCTGCTACTACTATACTTGCTATAGCTGATATTACTAATGCTAATGATTTATTTAATAGTTTCGGCATTGGCTTTTTTTCTTTTTCAAAAAATGGTTTTAAGCCTTTCTTAATCCCTCGATTGGTAAAATAGATAACAAAATACAAAACAACAAAATTAATTGCCATAATTGTATACTTATAAAACATATTTGTATAGAAAATATTAATATATTGTTCTCCTAGCTCTTGATATTCCAAATAACTTCCTCTTAATTGTATATAACTAATTCCAGCAAAAATAATCAAAAATAAGATAACTAATATCATTCTAGTTTTACTTTTTTCTTTTTTATTCCTATTTTTAGTTTCTTTTGTATTCGCTGTATCCATTATAGTTTCTTGTTTCTTTTCTTCCACAAGATTTCCTCCTTTTTTGTTTCCTTTTTATATGATAGCTTTCACAAAATCATTTGAGTCAAAGATTTCCATATCATCAATTTGTTCTCCTACTCCTATAAATTTTACAGGAATTTTATTTTCTTCAACAATTCCAATCACAACGCCACCTTTAGCTGTTCCATCTAATTTTGTCAATACTAAACCAGTTATGTCTGCTTCTTCTTTAAAAGCTTTTACTTGTGAAATAGCATTTTGACCAGTTGTTCCATCAATCACTAATAATACTTCTTTATCCGCTTCTTGCATTTCTTTATTAATTACTTTTTGAATTTTATTCAGTTCGTCCATCAAATATTTCTTATTGTGTAATCTCC
>CARUQW010000018.1:17340-26384 GCA_949077355.1 uncultured Clostridia bacterium
ATTTCTAGTTGTTCTACAGCTGCTGCACGAAAAGTATCTGCTGCTGCTACAACTACTTTTTTTCCATCTTTCGCTAAGCGATTTGCCATTTTCCCTATAGAAGTAGTTTTTCCTACTCCATTTACACCAACTACCAATATAACTGCTGGCTTTGTTTCTAGATGCAAACTGATATCTGTTACATCTAATATTTTTTGCATTTCTTCTCGCAAAGCTTGTTTTACTTCTTCTTCATCTTGAATTTTTTCTTTTTTTATTCTATTTCTTAGATTTCCTATTATTTTTATTGATGTGTCCATTCCAATGTCTGACATAATTAATATTTCTTCTAATTCGTCTAAAAAATCCTCATCTACTTTTTTAAAACTTTTAAATACATTACTTATCTTCTCATCAAATGAACTTTTCGTTTTGTTCATTCCTTGTTTTAATTTATCAAAAAATCCCATTTGTATTTCTCCTTATCGTTTTTTATTAAATCGTTATACATTGTAACACATCTTGTCTTTTTTTTCCATAGTTTCAAGGATTTATCTGCAAAAATTCCTCCTAATCCCTATCATTTGATAACTCTCCTTTTAATATTTCAAAAAATCTTGTTCTCTTTTTCTCTAATCCTTGTGAATCTTCAAATTCTATATTCCCTTCTTCCTCCTGCAACAAGTTTTCCTCTTTTAACACTTCTTTTAGATGTCTTGCTAAATTAGATGCACCATTAAAAAACTGTACTTGTCCTAATACTTCTTCTATTTCTTTTTGAATTAACGGATAATGTGTACATCCTAATACTACGTTTTCTACTTTATTTTTATACTTACCTATGTTTTCTTCCAAATACTTTTTTATTTCTTCTTTGTTACCTTGTTCTATTCTATCAGCTAGTCCAACACAAGGCAACAAAAAAGTTTTGTGATTATCATACTTTTTTAGTAATAAATTGAATTTTTCACTGTTTATGGTTCCCTTTGTAGCCATAACTAAAGTTGACTTATGATAGGCATAATCGTAAACCATTTTATAAGCTGGTTCTATTGCTATAAAAAGCATATCTGGATATTTTTTTCTTAAATATCCAGCTGCTTTTGCACTTGCTGTATTACAAGCTATCACAACTGCTTTACATCCTTCTTCCCTAAATTTTCGTACAATCTTGTTGCATATCTGTTGTATTTCTATTTCTGTTTTATCCCCATATGGATTATTTTTAGAATCACTGTAATAACTATAATTTTCTTTTGGTAGGACTTTAATTATTTCTCGTAATACTGTTACTCCTCCTATTCCTGAATCAAAGATTCCTATCTTTCCATTTCTATTCATTCTTTTCACGCTTCTTTCCTTCTGTTTCTATCTTATAAAATTAGTTGCTATAATTGATTCATTCTGTGGTAATTCAATTCCTGCTTTTTTTCCAGCCTCAATTGATTTTAATAACCATGCCATATTATTTGCTAATGTTCTCATTGTTTGCATTCCTTCTTCATCTTTTACTACATCTTCTGGCTTACTTCCATGTACCATGTTCCAGTATTGTGATGATACAATTGGCATATTACTAATCCCAAAATATTTATTGATTTCATCTAATGTCGCTGTTGCTCCACCTCTTCTACAACTTGCAACTGCTGAAGCTGGCTTATTGCTAAATAGATTTCTCCTGCCATAGAAAACTCTATCCATAAAAGATGATAACATTCCAGAACTAGCAGCAAAATGTACTGGTGTTCCAAATATAAACCCATCTGTCTCTGGCACTTTTGCTAAGAATTCATTTACCTTATCTTCTACAAAACACTTTCCTGTTTTTATACAACTTCCGCAACCAATACATCCTGAAACTGGTTTATTTCCTAACCAAAATATCTCTGTTTCAATTCCATTTTTATTTAAACTTGCTTCTACTTCTTTTAACGCAGTATAAGTACATCCTCTTTGATTTGGGCTTCCATTTACTAATATTACTTTCATTTTCTTCCTCCATCCCTAAATATAGTTCTTTTTAATTATATTACTTTTTCCTTCAATTGTATACCCATCTTTTGAAAAGAAGAACACTTTTGCTTTCACAAAAGTGTTCTTCCCTCTTTATTTATCCTCTAACCGAAAAATTCTATAAATTTTCTTTCCGGTTTCTTTTTCTTCTGTTTCTTCCACTTTATATTGTAATCGCCATGGCACAAATGCTTTCATTCCTAAAGCTATTAATACTATGCCAATCCAAAGTGGATTCACTTCTAGCAAGTAACAAAATTCTCTGATACTTTCTAGCATAAATTTTCCTCCTATTATAAGGTTTGGTTTTATTATAGCTTATTTTTAATTTTATGTCAAACTCGCTAAGACAATTGCTCATTTATCTTGCAGTTCCCATATACAATAAACTTGATAATTTTGAAATTGGCATCGTTTGTAGCCACACTGTTCCAGGTCCTTCTAATGTTGTTAAAAATAATCCTTCTCCTCCAAATACAATATTTTTTACACCTTTTACGGTCTCTATATTTAATTTAACATCTTTTGTCATAGCTGCCACATAACCATTATCAACTTTTAATTTCTCTCCTGTTTGTAATTCTTTCTTCACTACTGCTCCATCTATTTCTAAAAAGACTTTTCCTGATCCTGTTATTTTCTGCATGATGAAACCTTCTCCCCCAAAAAATCCTGCACCTAATTTTTTACGAAATTGCATTGCAATATCTACAGTTTTCTCTGAGCAAAGAAAAGCTCGTTTTTGTGCAATAATAGTTTCTCCTTCTTTTAAATCATATTCTAAAATTCGTCCTGGAAAACAAGATGAGAATCCTATTTCTGCTCCATCCTTTTGTGCAGTATATACATTCATAAAAAGTGACTCTCCTGCAAATGCTCTCCCAATTCCTTTCATAATTCCACCATTTGTCGTTGTTTTCATTTCAATTCCTTCATCCATCCAACTCATTCCACCGTTTTCTGTTAGAATTGATTCTCCTTTTTGTAATCTACAAACAACTGCTGGTAATGTTTCTCCAATAATTTTTGCTTCCATTTGTGTTCCTCCTTTTATTTCTCTTATAGCTCTATTATATATCAACTCATCTCATAATTCAATCTCTTGTTAAATTTCTCAAACATGATTTTGGGGACGGAGGAAAAAATCATGTTAGATATTTTTTATATTTTTCTTTTTAAAGGCTATGAATGTTGGTATTATCATAACAATGAAATATATCATACAGATAATAGCGGAAAATGCAAATGTCATACCTTCCATTTGTGGTAAGTTTCCAAATAAATATTCTTCAAAATTCCAATTTAGACTAACAAAGAGCTTCATAAATTGTACTTTATATTGTATTACTAACATATTAATCATGTTTGCTGACATATATCCTAATAATGGAATTGCAATGGCTACTGCACTATTATTAAATAATGTGCCACAGGCGAAAGCAAGTGTCGCCAATAAAATTAGTTTTGGTAATTGGGTCATAATTTCAATTCCTAGATAAGCAAATATATTTATGGTTTGTAAATTTTGTGTTGTGAAATTATATTGTAAAACTGGAATGGATAAACTATTATAACCAAAGATAATTCCACCAACGATTAATTCCATTGCTACAACTGCTACAATACTAAATACAATCATAATCAAAACAGTAATAAATTTAGCCAATAATATTTTATTTCTACTATATGGTTTTACTAATAATAACTTAATAGTTCCTTTATTAAATTCTTCGCTTACGATTGTACCTGCTATCATAATTATCATAACAATAATGAATAAACCATATTCACTAAATAAACTTTTTAAAATTCCTCTTACATTGTTTGTTTTATTGATATCAACATTATTTTCAAAAATATATCGATTAATCTCTCGTTTTTCTAAACTAGTATTATATTCTCGTTTATCATTATAAGATAATTCTTGTGTTCCTGTTTCCATATTTATAACATTTTTGGCTTCTCTTTGATATCCATTCAAAGCTGTATTTCTAAAATCATTTCCATATGATATTTCTTTGTTTAGTCTCACTTGAGCAACTTCTAAATCTATTTGAGCATTTTGAATAGCACTTTCTAATGATAGTAATTCTTGCTTATCTTCTGTATTGGCTTTTTGCTCTTTAAAATTGGTTAATTCCTCTTTTGCCTGCTCTAGTTCTTGTTCTGCAAAATACTTCCAATCTCCTTCATCCAATTTTTTTAGAATTTGATTCATTGTTTCATCGATTTCTTTTACTTTTTGACTATCTTTATTTTCTCCATATAAATAAGTATTTTTTTCATTAACATGACTTGCCAGTTGTGTTGATAAGATTTCCCTTTGCCAACTACCAGTTTCATATTTTTGTATCATTTCATAAATATCTAATGTCGATTTTATTTCAATATACATCTTGGTATCACTTGCTTTATTCGGGTCTAACTTTGCTAATTCCTCTTTCGCATACTGGATATAATTATCGTTATATTCCTGATAACTTCCACTATGATAGAAAAATTTATAAATACAATTTGTTAAAATAACAAAAGCTAAAATCACACATAAAGTGATATAAATATTTTTCTTTTTAAATATTTTAATTAATTCATTTTTTATTAAATTACTCAATTACGTTCCCCCCTGTCTTTTCAAAAAATGCTTGCTCTAATGATTTTTCTTCTTCTTTTACACCATAAATTTTAATTTGATTTTCTACTAATTTAACAATCATTTCTGGAATTTCTTCTTTTTCTATATCAATCTTCAATTGATTGTTTTTCATTACAATGGCTTGTGGTAATAATTTTTTCGCCCTTTGACTATCATCCACTTCTAGTATTTTAAATTGTTTTCCAGCTTCCTTTTTTATTCCAGAAATATCACTGGTCTCAATAATTTCTCCATTTTTAATAATGCAGACTTTATTACACAAATTATCTAATTCTGCTAAATTATGGCTAGATATTAGAATTGCCATTTTCTCTTTTTGCGCCAAATCAACTAAAAGTTCCCTCATTTCTTTTATTCCCTCTGGATCTAATCCATTGGTTGGTTCATCTAATATTAATAAATTCGGATTATGTAGAATCGCTTGTGCAATTCCTAATCTTTGTCTCATTCCCAAAGAATATTTAGAAACTTTATCTTTAATTCGATTCTCTAATCTAACAAGCTTTACTACTTCATCAATTCTTTTCGTATCAATTCCTTCATATAAATTAGCTATTAATTTTAAATTTTCATACCCAGATAAATACATATATAAATCTGGATTTTCTACAATTGCTCCCACTTTTTTAATGGCTTTTGTAAATTGTTTTTCAATATCATAACCATTGATGCTAACTCTTCCTTCTGTAATGTTTTGAAGCCCTAATATAAGTTTTATCGTTGTCGTCTTTCCTGCACCATTCGGTCCAATGAAACCTAAAATATCACCTTTTTGCATGACAAAAGATACATTATTTAAAATTTGTTTTTTACCAAATTTCTTGCTTAAATTTTCACACTTTAATACTGCACTTTCCATCTTCTTCCCCTTTCAAACATAAAATTCCAGAAAAAAGGGATTAGAGGGACGTTCCTTAAAATCCCTGTCTGGTTTTCTTACTAAAATATTATTTAAACAGGGATTTTAAGGAACGTCCCTCTAATCCCTTTTTTCCTATTTTAGCATAATAACTTAAAAATTCATATTGATTTTTTCTTAATTTTGCATAAAGCTTTTCTTAAGATAACATAAACAGAAAAGAAACCCTTAGGTTTCTTTCATGTCTTTATATACTATTTTATCTATATAATTTTCATTTTGTTCTATTTGATTTCGAATCATGGTACCACTAATTGGATACTTTTCTCTTTTTCTATCTACTTCTACTTCTTCAATTCCAAAATCTCTAGCTACAAATTTTCCATATGGCTCACTGCTATAAAAATGGGTTACCTCAATTCCTTTTACCATTTCTTTTAAATAATCTGTTTGTATTTTTACACTTTCTTCATCTAATCCATATTGACTTGGTGGATTTTTAGCATAAATTAGATTTGCTTCTGGATAAATTTGTCTAATCCAATTAGCTCTTTTTTCAATTGGTATTGGTGTCACTTGTGTTTCATAAATAACCACATAAAATTTATCCATTTCTTTTAAACCTTTTTCTATTAAATATTGATGCCCTTTATGTAATGGTGCAAATTTTCCGATGGTAAACCCTATTTTCATTTTTCGTTCTTTCCTTTTATTTTTATAATAATATTATTTTTCATTTAATTATACCACAAAATAGATTCCATATCCACTATTTTGTGAATCATTTCCTCCTTATTTTTTATTAAAGTGATAAATAATAAGGATTTTCTGATGTACCTGAACCTTTAATTTTCACATCTGGTTTTAATATAAATACTGGTCTCAATCCACAAATTAACCCTGTATCCTTATCTACAGTAGAGTGCCAGCTACCAGTCTCCCAATAAAATATTTGTTCAGCATGAGATGTCTTCACATCTCCTCTTAAACTTCCTTCTGAATTCACAAATCTAACACTTGCATGTTCCCATATTCCTGCAAGTGAATAACGAGATGCCAACCAATAACTTTTTTTTAAATTATCTATTCTTAATTCTTTCATTTTGTTATAATCTACGATGTAATTTTTATCTCCTAATTCCTGACCTACATAGCCTTTATTTGTATTTTTTGAATATGGATTATCTGGAATACTCCCTATACTCCTTGCATCAGCACAAAACAACGTATTGGCATACGAACGTGCCTTATCATTTAAGATTTTAATAGCATTAAGATATGAATTCCAATTTTTGTCTAATGCATCTATTTCCGAATTTTGTGGAAAACGAAATTGCACCTGCTCAACAGTATCCATAGCAACAATATGAATACCATCTTTTCCATAAGTTGAATTTGCATCCCATAAAACCATGCACATTATTTTGTTGCTACCACTTTCAATTTCAATATACTTTCCTTCTTCTACTTCTTTGGCTGTTAATTGTTTTATTGTTCCAACTTCTTCCTTAAAAGTAGTCCCATTTGTATTGGTCGCAACCACTTTTATTGTATATGTATCTGGCTCTAAATTTTCTATTACATAACTAGTTTCAGTTGTTTCTCCTGCTAATTGATAATCTGATTTTTCTGTTTTGTAATAATATCTATAAATTGCCCCCTCTCCTCTTTTTACTTGTACATCCACTTTAATATTATCATTACCACTAATTAGTATTATTTTTTTGATTAATACTTTTAACTTTCCAACTTCCCCTTCTATTGTAATAATAATGTCTTTGTCTGATTTTGGTGCTATATTAACGCTATATCCGTTATCTGTTATAATATTTTTACTATCATCATCACCATCTTCTACATCTCCTACTATTATATTTTCTTCTTTTAACTGTTCTATATATTTATCAACTGTTACTACTCCATTATTATCCAGTGCTACACTTACCTTTATTAATTCAAGTCTCTCTCTTTCTGCTTCTAAATTAGTCTTTTCTTTTGTTTTTGTCACTTTGTTAAGTATACCATTTCCTCCTGTTAATGTTGCTATACTTACTCCTGCTAAAATTAGCAATACAATAATCGTAATTACCAATGCTATTAATGTAATACCTTTGTTAGTTGTTTCTTTTTTCCTTAATTTTGTTATACTTATCATATTTTTCCTCCTATCTTTTGTCTCTTTACTTATTATTACAACCGCATTTTATCAAAAAGCAAGGATATTGTTAATAAATATCAACAAGTTGACCTTTTGCATTATCGATATACTTTATGTCTATTTTACAAAACTAAAAATTTACGCTATAATATAATCATTCTAGAGAAAGGACACCTTATTATGAATATCTATCAATGTTTAAATAAAATGCTCTCCTATATTGAACAAAATTTAGACCAGCGCATCTCTTACACAAAACTAGCTCAATTTCTAGGAGTCAATGAATATACTATGCAAAGCCTATTTTCCTTACTTTGCAATATTAGCCTTTCTGATTATATTCGAAAAAGACGATTATCAGAAGCAGGTTTTGATTTATCCAAGGCTAATTCTAAAGTAATTGATATAGCCCTTCGATATCAGTATGAAAATCCTACTTCTTTTTCAAGAGCCTTTGAAAAATTTCATGGTATTAAACCCAGTCAAGTAAAAAATAACTTTGAAAAATTAAAACTTTATCCTAAGCTATATTTTGACGAAACCATAACAATTCCAAATGAAAAGATTGAATACAGTATTATTGAACTAGATGAATTAATTTTATATGGAAAAGGATTTAAAACCACACGTGAAAATATTCAAAAAGAAGCACCTATGTTCTTTAAAAAAATGTACAAAAAATATGCTCCAAAATATGGAGAAATTGATTATGGAATGACCGTATATGAAAAAAGATTGAAAAGCAATCAATTTGAATATTGGATTTTATACAAACAAGAGATATCAGAATTCACCAAATATATCATCCCTAAAAGTAAATGGTTATGCTTTCACATACCGTCTTTTGAATCCCATATGGTTCAAGAAATGACGCAAAAATTTTATCTATCTTTTCTGCCAAGCTGTCAATATAATATCCGTCCACTTCCAGAATTGGAATATTATCATGATGATGTAACTGAATTCTTAGTTCCAATTGAAGATTAATTTTTTATAACTGACTTTTTTCCTTATTAAAAAGTCAGTTATTTTTATATCCTAACGCTATAATGTAGTCAGGAGGATTTAAATGCTATGAAAGAAAAATTTTTATTAAAACTCGAAGATATTTACAAGCGTTACTGCGGGCTGTCGGAAAAACTGAGCGACCCCGCGGTAATTTCGGATACCGCGCTCTGGACAAAGACGGCAAAAGACCAGTCCGAAATAACCGAAACCGCGCAAAAATACGAGGAGCTTTTATCCGTTATGAAGCAAATGACGGACGCGGAGGAGGCGGCAAAAACCGAAGCCGACCCCGAAATGAAGGAGCTTCTTTGCGCGGAAACCGAGGAGTGCGCAAAACGCGCGGAAGAGATTAAGGACGAGCTTAAAATCCTGCT
>CARUQW010000018.1:26470-26734 GCA_949077355.1 uncultured Clostridia bacterium
CGAGCATCACCGCCTTAAAGTCGAGGTTGTCGACGCGAACGAAACCGAGCTCGGCGGGATTAAGGAAATAGTGCTCAACATAAACGGCAAAGACGCGTACAAGCAGCTCAAATTCGAAAGCGGCGTGCACCGCGTTCAGCGCGTGCCCGAGACCGAGTCGCAGGGGCGCGTGCACACTTCCACGGCAACGGTTGCGGTTCTTCCCGAGGCGGATGACGTGGAGGTTGAAATCAAGGACGAGGATATACGTATAGACGTTTACCG
>CARUQW010000019.1:0-717 GCA_949077355.1 uncultured Clostridia bacterium
TGCAGCTGGGAGTTACAAAGAAAAAATAAATAAACTTTTAAATTATAAAACAAATAAATATAAAAATTACCAAAAAGGTCCGTCCCCTCTGGCAAGAAACGTCCCCCCCCCTAATCTCCGTCACAAAATCATTTTTTTCTTCTTAGAATCCAATCTTTTTTGCATTCGATTGGTAATTTCATTTTTACTTTTTGTCCTTTTACTCCTGGACTAACTTCTGAAATTTCTTCTTCTGTTTCTTCATTCCATAGTTGTTCTATTTTAAATTCATAAGGTTCTATTTGATTTGGTACAATAATTTCTAAGATATCTCCTACTTGTAATTTATTTCGTATTTCTATAGTAGATTTTTCTTTTTGATATTCTACTACTTTTCCACCAAATTCATAGTTTTCATTATATTGTCTTCCAGCATATTCTTGTATATCTTTATTATTTCTATCATTAAAATAAAATGTTGTTAATCCTCTTGTCTTTACTTTTTCTAACTCATTTAAGTATTTTGTATAATCATAATTTTCAGGATTCTTTTCATAGTCGTCAATTGCATTTCGATAACTATTTATAACACTTGCTATATAATATTCTGTTTTTAATCTTCCTTCTATTTTTAAACTATCAATTCCCATTTCTATAATTTCTGGTAGTTCTTTTATTAAACACAAATCTTTGGATGAAAAAATGCTAGTTCCATGTTCATCTGTTTCAATTGGCATA
>CARUQW010000019.1:727-26603 GCA_949077355.1 uncultured Clostridia bacterium
ATAAATTCTCCTGGATTATTCTTTTCCTCAGCATATAGATTATAAGACCATCGACAACTTTGTACACAATCTCCTAAATTTGCACTTCTACATGATAAGAAATCACTTAAAAAACATCTTCCTGAAAAGGCAAAACAAATCGCTCCATGTCCAAAAATTTCTACTTCTAAATCTCGTGGTTTATTTTCCATAATGTATTTTAATTGCTTTTTGTTCATTTCTCTTGCCATAATAACTCTTTTCGCTCCATTATTATACCAAAAATTACAATCCTGAAGACTGATAATATTGGCTTGTGTACTTACATTAATAGCAATAGATGGTGCATATTTTTTTAGTACTTCAATTACCCCTACATCTGCGGCAATAATTCCGTCTGGTTTCAATTCTTCTAACTTTTTTGCCATCTCTATAATTTCTTCATATTTTTCGTCCCAAGCAAATATGTTTAATGTTACATATACCTTTTTTCCTATTTGATGTGCATATTTTATGGTATCTTCTAAATCTTCATTTTTCATGTCAGCTCTTGCTCTCAAAGATAAAGATGATGTACCACAATATACCGCATCTGCTCCATATAAAAATGCTATTTTTGCTTTTTCAAATGACCCTGCTGGTGCTAATAATTCTATTTTTTTCATTTTATTCCCTCTTTTCGTCAATATTATATATAGATTTAGAATAAATGTCAATGCTTACATTATCGCAATACATCCTGAATAGCCCAAATAACCAAACAGATTTGACGTTTTATGTAAATAGTGCTATAATATTAATAACTAATTTGGAAACCCAAAAAGGTTAATAAAATCTTGGAGGGTCATTCCTCCAAGATACTATCAAGGAGGAAATAATATGGCATCAAGAAGAACCAAAAAGCAACAATTGGAAAGAAACATCGAGCATTACATGCAGGAAGAACGGGAGATTGAATATGCTGCTTGTCATGATAATCCTTATTATGATGAAGAATGGGCTGCCTATGAAAATTACAAGGCTCAGCAGGAAGAAGATCTTTATCTCCCCGATTGTGATGATGCAGACGATTGGTATGGATCCGACTGGGGCGATGACTACTGGGACTATGATGACGATAACCAGGACGATGACGACTGGGATGATGACGACTCAGACGATGAAGACTGGGACGATGACGACTCAGACGATGAAGACTGGGACGAAGACGACTCAGACGATGAAGACTGGGACGAAGAGAATTGGTAATTAGGTTCTTAAAAAGGCAAATGGTATGTACCATTTGCCTTTTCTTGTTTACTACTTCAACTAAAAACATAAATAAATAATAGTAAAAAAATTAAAAACTTTACTTCCATTTTTATGTAACATATTGTATAATAAACATGGAGGTAAAACTTATGAACACTAACAATGATTTTATAGATTATCAAGCTGAAATTGTTATTAAACAATTTGAAAAACGTTGTAATGATTTAAATGCTCAATACAATTCTGATATTGATTCCCATTATTATATTGCGCAATTTAACAATTTTAGTAGTTCCATTCAATATTTTGCTGATCTTCAGGAGAAATTATATATGGAATTAAAAACAAAATATCCTAACTTAGATTTTGGAATTAGAGGTAGATCTAAAACTGCTTTTAGCTATTTCACTAAAGTGTTACAAAAATTAAGAAAAAATCCTTTTGAAATTGCTGAAATCCAAGACTTATTTGCTAATAAAATCTTTATTCGAAGCCTAGACTTTCCAATTGATCATATTAGTCATTATTATGATGGCACCTTCAGTATTCATTCTGGTCTTCATGAATTAGATTTAATCACTGATGATGCTTTCGTCTTTGAAACTGACCCTAAAGTTCCTAATCAGCCAAACACAATTGTTCTAAAAAATATAAAAGAACAAATTATACAAGACCAATCTGAAGTGTTAATAAAAGATTTAGATACTGGTATTATACGTGGCATCATCAATGCTACCCTAAAAAGATCTAACAAAAATTCTCTTGTTCCTTATCTTTATGAAATGGAAAAACTTTCATATGACTTTTACAGTAATATGGGATTTATAAGATGTAAGATAAAAGATTATCTAGCTACCCCAAAAGAAAGTGGTTACTCTGCCTTACAAGATTCTTTCTTCTCCCCTGAACTTAACCTAAGTATCGAAACACAATTCAAAACACAAGATATGGAAACCGCTTCCAAAGAAGATCCTAGACAAGCTCGAAACGTTTATAAAAAAGGAAGTCGAGAAATTAATGAAAATACCCTTTATCAAGTTCCTCATTATGCGTTAACTACTTGTATTCATGATAAAAAAACTGGCAAACTTATTCCTATCACTCACATCCCTAATGATGATGAATGTTTAGAATATACTTTTCACATTACAAAAGAAGCTTATTTAAAAGAAATGGCTTTACAAACCAAAATAAAAACATTAGAAAATCAACTAACACATGTAACTTCTGATGTTAAGCGTCTTTCATTGCAAACAGAAATTAAGCAGTTAAAAAGTCAAAGCCTTAATCATACAATTCGCGAAGAAACAGCACAAGAAAATGAAAAATAGGATGAGGTAATTATATGCCTCATCCTATTTTTTTATCCTACTAACAGCCAATCCATCTCCCACTTCCAAAATTTCAGTTTCTAAATTAGGGTTTTCACTTACTTCTTTGATATATTCTCTTAAATTTCTCACTGCTGTACGTTGTTTATGTTTATTATAATCACTTAACACATAGCCTTTATATAGAATATTATCAGCAAAAATTATACCATTGGGCTTTATCATTCGCAAAGACTCTTTTAAGAAAAATGGATACTTCCCTTTTGCTGCATCAATAAAAACAGCATCATATTTTTTATCTAAAATCGGTAAAATCTCAACCGCATCTCCTTCATAGATACAAATTTTATCTTCTACCCCTACTTTTTTTATATTCTCCTTTGCTTCTTTTACTCTTTCTTCCTCTCTTTCTATCGTATCAATTCTTCCATTTTCTGCTAGAAATTTCGTGAAACACATAGCAGAATACCCAACTGCTGCACCTATTTCCAGAATTCTTTCTGGTTTCATTTCCTTTAAATATTTTTGCATTACTTCTAACGTATCATCCATAATAATCGGAATATGTTCCTCTAATGCTTTTTGTTTTATTTTTTCCAATTCTTGTTGATTCATTTTTTCCTCCATAAGTACTATATTTTCAAGAGGTGGTTAGTTTTTTCTAGCCACCCCTTTTCCTAAATATAATTATTATTTATTTCTATTTGCTCTTTCTCTTTCTTTACTATCTAAAATTTTCTTTCTCAAACGAATTGATTTTGGTGTAACTTCTACTAATTCATCATCTTGAATAAATTCAATTGCTTTCTCTAAAGACATTTGAATTGGTGGTACCAAACGAAGTGCATCATCTGAACCAGAAGCTCTTGTATTAGTTAAATGCTTTTCCTTACATACATTGATAGCTAAATCTTCTCCTCTTGAATTTAATCCAACAATCATTCCTTCATATACTTCAACACCCGGTCCAATGAATAACTCACCTTTGTCCTGTGCATTATACAATCCATAAGTTACTGATTTTCCATTTTCAAATGCTACAATAGTTCCTCTTACTCTAGCTTGAATATCTCCTTTGAATGGTTCATAGCAATTGAAGATATGGTTCATCGTTCCTTCTCCTTTAGTATCAGTTAGGAACTCTGTTCTATAACCAATTAATCCTCTAGCAGGAATTTTAAATTCAATTTTAGTATGTCCTGCTTCTGCTGGTTCCATATTTACCATTTCAGCTTTTCTTCTTCCTAATTTTTCAATAACATTTCCTACACAATCATCTGGCACATTTACTACCAAACTTTCAATTGGTTCTGATTTCACGCCATCAATTTCTTTAATAATAACTTTTGGTCTTGATACTAAAAGTTCGAAACCTTCTCTTCTCATTGTTTCAATTAGAACTGATAAATGTAACTCTCCTCTTCCTGATACTTCAAAAGAATCTGGTGAATCTGTTTCTTTTACTCTTAAAGATACATTTCTTTCTAATTCTTTAAACAATCTATCTCTGATATGTCTTGATGTAATAAATTGTCCTTCTTTTCCTGCAAAAGGTCCATTGTTTACACTAAATGTCATAGAAACCGTTGGTTCATCAATATCTACAAATGGAATTTTTTCTGGATTGTTAAAATCACAAATGGTATCTCCTATGTTGATATCTGCAAGCCCTGCTAATTCTATAATATCCCCTGCTTTTCCTTCTTCTACTTCTACTTTGTTTAATCCTACATGTGTATATACTTTAGCAATTCTACCTTGCGTAATTTTATCTTCTTTTCCACAAATGGATACTGGCATACCTGTTTTGATAATACCTCTTTCTACTCTACCAACTGCAATTCTACCTACGTAATCATCATAGTCAATGTTAGATACCAACATTTGTGCAGGTCCTTCTTCATCACAATCAGGTGCTTGAATGGTATTAATCATAGTTTCAAATAAGCAACTCAAATCCTCTGTTTCCTCATTTAAATCCATTTTAGCAATTCCATTTTTAGCAGAAGCATATACAACTGGAAAATCTAATTGTTCGTCATTTGCATCTAATTCAATAAATAACTCAATTACTTGATCCACTACTTTTTCTGGTGTTGCCCCTGGTCTATCAATTTTGTTGATAACAACAATTGGCTTTAATCCTAACGCCAAAGATTTTTTCAAAACCTCTCTTGTTTGAGGCATAGCACCTTCAAATGCATCTACTAATAATAAAACACCATCCACTGTTTTTAAAACTCTTTCTACTTCTCCTCCAAAGTCTGCGTGTCCTGGTGTATCTACAATATTAATTTTTACATCACCATGCATAACAGATGTATTTTTAGAAAGTATTGTGATTCCTCTTTCTTTTTCTTGGTCATTGGAATCCATGACTCTTTCTTGTACTTGCTCATTCTCTCTGAATATATGGCTTTGTCTTAATAAAGCATCTACTAAGGTTGTTTTTCCATGGTCTACGTGGGCGATAATTGCAATATTTCTGATATTTTGATTGTTCATTTTTCTACTCCTTTTCAGTTATCAAAATTTCCGAGGTTGTCAATGGTTCCGGGTTTAAATGGCAAGAAAAATTGCCATTTAAACCCGGAACCATTGACAACCTCGGAAATCTCGGCAACTCCTTTTTTCTCTCAAAAACATATAAAATTATACACCTTTTTTCCTATTTTGTCAATTCTAGAATATGATTCATAATTTCATTTGTAATTTTGTCTAAAACTTCTTTGTCTTTTGTTCCTTTATATTGGCTATAATCTAATGGTTTTCCATAAGTAATGGTAACTTTTCTATGTTCTTTGGTTCCTCCTTTTATTCCACATGGTACTACTTTTGCTCCACTTCTGACAGCAAAAAAAGCAACACCATCTTTTACTTTTTCTCCTTTTTCTAGTCCATTTCTCGTTCCTTCTGGGAATAAGGCTATACATTGTCCATTTTTCAAAGCTTTTAATGATTCTTTAATAGCGGTTACATCTTTTTCGTCTCTTTTTACATGAATAGCATCAAATACATTTCCTAAAAAATTCAAAAATGGATTCTTAGCTAATTCATCTTTTGCTAAAAAACGCATATCTCTTTTGGCTGTTGCTACCATTAATGGTGGATCTAAATAGGTTCTATGATTTCCACAAAAAATAAGTGGTCCTTCTTTTGGCACATTCTCTAACCCTTTTATTTCTGCTCGATAGTAAATTTTACACCATAAATAAATGGCTCCTCTTACAATCCATTTCATTATTTTTTTCATCACTAACATTCTCCTTTTCTCTTCTTTTCTTCTATCAGTGTTATTATTTTTGTCACTACTTCCTGAATTGTCATATCACTGGAATCAATATAAATGGCATCATCTGCTTGTTTTAATGGTGCTATTTCACGACTAGAATCTCTTTTATCTCGCTCCATAATTCCTTGTAATACCTCTTCATAAGAACATACGATTCCTTTTTCTTGATTTTGTTTTACTCTTCTTTTCGCACGTTCTTCTGGGGTAGCATCTAAATAAATCTTTACATTTGCATTGGGAAATACGACAGTTCCGATATCTCTTCCTTCCATAATTACATCTTTTCCTTCTGCTATTTTTCTTTGAAGTTCTAATAATTTCTTCCTAACGATTGGTATTAAAGAAACTGGTGATACTGAATTATTTACTTCATCTTCTCTTATTTTTTTTTTTTTTTCTTCTCCATTCAAAAAAAACGTTCCATTTTCTTTCATATCAATTTCAATTTTTTCTAGTAATTTTTGAATTTCTTTTTCCTCTTCTATTCCAATCTTTTCTTGAAGCATTCCAAGGGTAACACAACGAAACATAGCTCCTGTATCAATATTCATTAATCCTAATTTTTCTCCTACTTGTTTCGTTATCGTTCCTTTTCCTGCTCCTGCTGGTCCGTCTATCGCAACAATAAATGACATGTAAAATTCTCCCTTCGTTTATCTTTCTTCTTCATCAAAAAATTCATTAAATCTTTCTTCATAATTTTGTCCACCATGTCGTGTTTGAAACATGTTCATTCGACTTTTCTCAAGTTTGTTTCGAGTTGGTTTGATTTCTTCGTTTTGATATTCTTCTATAATAGCTTGTACTTCAGCTATTTTTTCCTCTTCTAATCCCTGTTTTTTTAATTCTGATAAAATAGCATAAATGCCATAACCATGCTTTACCGATAAATCCATTTGTAATTTTGAATGTTGATTTAAGGTTACAATTCTTCCATCCTCTTCTTCAATATAAATCGGTTCCTCTTCTTTATATTTTTTATATTCCCTTTCGTAACAATAAATTCCTTTTAGCTTTTCATCAGTCCCTAAAACATCTTGTATCCTCTTTTGAATTTCTTCTCTTTTGTCCTCCTCTAATTGTACTGATGCAACCATATTTTCTAAATTTTCTTTTGGTAACTGTTCTTTTTCTGCCAATTTAGCTCTCAAATTTCTAAGAAATTCTTTTTCCCCTCGACTGTACTCACTAGAATCTGTATTTTTAGGATCTAATAAATTTATCGCAACTTGCAATAATGCTTGATTATCTGGAATGGCACAACGCAATATTTCATCTTGTTCTAGTTCTTTTCTTCTTTTTAATAATTCGTTTAAAAATACAATATCATTTGTTTTTAAATATTCATCTACATTTATTTCTTCTAATTTTTTCCCAATGATATGCTGTAAATAATTTTGTATTTCTCCATCTTTTATTTCATTTACTAATTTAACAGATATTCGGTCTCCGATGATTCTTTCTTTTGACTTATATTCTTTTTGATACATATCATCCCTGGCTATCAAAAATTTTTCAATATAAGGTAACGCTTCTGGTCGATACACATAACGATAAGCATTTTCTTTTTCTACCCACTTCAAATCACACATAAAATCTAAATTTGAAATTACATCTTCCAAATATTTTTCTCCCATATAAACTCTATCTCTTAGAGAAAAGTCCATTCTATCAAAATCAATATTTCCTTCGCAGAAAAATTCTAAAGAGCCATCTCCTTCTAGGTTACTATTTTCTTCTTTTGCTT
Organism: uncultured Clostridia bacterium; assembly: GCA_949077355.1. Taxonomy (GTDB): domain Bacteria; phylum Bacillota; class Clostridia; order TANB77; family CAG-508; genus CAG-269. The sequence goes on from CARUQW010000019.1 coordinate 8,328, forward strand.
GAATTTTTTCTAATGCTCTCTTTACTTCTTCATCTTCTTGCAATATCTTTTGTCCAATATCTTCATGATTACAGTTTTCATCTCCTACAATGCCTTCCATTGCATGAGAAAACATAAAATGTCCAACATCATGAACACACATAAATTTCATTTTTTCTACTAAATAACCTTTTAATCTATTTTTCTCTATGTAATTTTTCCACTCTGGTTTTCGATATTGCATTGTTAAGAATTGCAAACAATTTCTATAAGCACCTTTTGAATGTTCCAATCGAGTATGATAAACATTCGATTTTTGATAAATAGAAGAACCCAATTGCATAATTTTTCCTTCTCTTTTTAATGCTCTTGTCTGAAATAGTTCAGCTATCTCTTTTGTATAATAAATATTAATATCTTTGCAATAAGGAGCTAATGATATATCTGGCTCTTCTTGTATCGTTATGTCATCTCCAAATAACCATTTCAACAATTCTGTTTGTTCTCCTTTTGTTACTTCTTCTATTTTTTCCATTTTATCCTTCCTTTTCTGGTACATAAATATTTTTTGCCACAACATCTAATTCTACCACATTCATAGCCGTTAACTTTTCAATTTCTTTTTTGGCTTTCTCTTTAAAGTCTTTTAACCCATCTACTACATTATATCCATATAAAATGGTAACTTCCATATAAATTTTTGCACCATCTCCATAATTTTCAACTCTTGTTTTTAGTATTTTATAAATAGCTGGTGTTTGTACCGCTAAATATTCAACAATTTGTCTAAATACTAAATCAGAAATTGTAAATTTTCCCATATAACTAAAAGTTGGTCGGATAATTGATTTTTCTGATATATATGGCTGTTGCCCTTTTCCTTTTGATTTAAAAATTTGAAGCGGGTCTAACAAATAACCTGAAAAATCTTTTTTAATTTCAAAAGTTGGTACAGGTATTACATGTTTTCCTTCTGTTACACGGATTCTTCTTGCTGTCTGCATCTCTGTTTCTGTTGCTACATCTGTAATATATGTAGTGTCTGAAATTTCTGGCAATCCTAAATTCGCTGCAATTTTTTGTACCATTCCATCTGAGGTTCCTAAAATCAAAATACTTTGTGGTTTATATTTTTTTAGTGCTTTTACAATCTCTGCCTTTTCTTCTTCTTCGTAAAAAAGCGCATGCTTAACCGTCGCCACTTTGGTAGCTGCTTTTTTAGCAGATTCGCCTGCTACTACTTCATTATCTTTAATTAATAAACCATCATCGATAATAAAATGAGTATCTTTTTCTCCTGCCACCATCTGTGCTCTATAACTTTTTCCTGTCCCTGATGGGCCCACAAAGGCATATACTTTTATTTTGTTCGCAAAAGGTAATATTTCTTTTATATCTTTTAAATTCATTTTTCTCTCCCCAACTTCACATTACAGATTTTTTCTTCTTAGTTGTCCACAGGCTGCCTCTATATCTGAGCCCAATTCTCTTCGTATCGTGGCTACAATTCCATGTTCATTTAAATAATCTCTAAATTTCATAATATTTTCATTTGAACTTTTGTCAAATTGACCGTTTTCAATTTTATTAATCGGTATTAAATTAACATGACATATCATACCTTTTAACAATTTTACTAATTGTTTTGCATCTTCTAAATTATCATTATTATCTTTTGCTAATGCATATTCAAATGATATCCTTCGATTAGTTTTAGCGATGTAGTCTCTACATGCTTGTAATAATTCTTCTATTGGATAAGTTTGATTTACTGGCATCATGCTGCTTCTCTTTTCATTACTCGTAGCATGTAATGAAATGGATAGTGTACATTGAATGTTTTCTTCTGCTAATTGATAAATTTTAGGAACTAATCCACTCGTTGATATACTAATGTGCCTGGCTCCTATGTTTAATCCTTTCGGATGATTAATTCGTCTTATGGCATTTACAACATTATCATAATTATCCAATGGTTCTCCAATTCCCATAAATACTACATTGGATATTCTTTCTCCGGTATCTTGTTCTACTTTGATAATTTGTTCTACAATTTCTCCACTACTTAAATTTCGAATAAAATTAATTCCCGTTGAAGCACAAAATTTGCATCCCATTTTACATCCAATTTGAGAAGATACACAAATACTATTTCCATGGTGATATCTCATTAATACGGTTTCAATTGCATTACCATCTAATACATCAAATAAGTATTTTATTGTTCCATCTTTGGATTCTTGTTTTTTCAAAATTTGAAAATTACACATGGTATAATTTTCTTTTAATTTTTCTCTTAGTTCTAATGACAAGTTTGTCATTTCGTCAAATGATTCTACTTTTTCATCATATAGCCATTTGAATATTTGCTCTGCTCGAAATGGTTTTTCTCCCATTCCCTTTAGTTCATTTTTTAAATCCTCTAGATTATAATCTTTTATGTTTTTCATATCTTTTTTATGTCCTTTCCTATTTCTTTGGGAATAATTATTGCTTGATTTGTTTTTGGTCTTTTCGGTCTTATTAATTTTTCTAATTTTTGTATCATTTGATAATCTTTCTGAAAAATAAGAATTAAAAGGTTTTTTCTAATTTTATCATAGAGATTTTCTTTTCTTATGACAAGGCTCGTTTCTTTTAGATTTGCCATAGGTTTTCTCCTTTTTTCTTATTATATATTTTTATACTTTTTCTGTCAATTCCCAATAAAGCAATAGATTAAAAATAATTTGGTTATATAGACCATGAAAACTTCCAGACTTTCTTATCATTTAACATGGTCTATATAGCCAAATTATTTTTAATCTATTGCCTTACCACTTTCAAAAATGAAATTTTCGAATAATCGTTTCTTTCACATCTTTTGCTGACAATATTAAACAAATTATAAAATTCAAAACAGAAATCCCTATGGCAATAATACTTAAAGTTTTATCTTGTACCATATGCTCTGTCACAAAAATAACTGGCAACATACTAAAAAGTACAATTATCAGCTGATAAATTGCATATTTCATATATTTTTTATAACTCACAATTGTTAACACTAGCATTGTTAAATTGGCTACCATAATGATAATAGGAATCGCAATATTTATTGCCCATCCTTTCATTCCTAACATATAATCAATGTAAAACATTAAGATAGAAATTGCTATTGTTTGTAATAATACATGTCCTGCTATATTAATATTTTTTTTAACAGAATAAATAACAACTACCCAAGTATACACAATTCCTGCATTTGCTAATGCTGCCCATGGCATAGTAGGCGTTGTTAACTTATTGATTAGCCACAACACAAATACTATTACGAATGAACTGCTCATCAATATTTTTATGATTTTGTCACTCTTTTTGGCTTTTATTTTCTCTGGATATATCATCTAAAACACCATTACTTTCTATTTCTATTTTCATTCCTTTTTCTTTTAGAAATTCATAAAATCTTTTTTCAATACGATTGTCCTGTAAAATTGAAGTAAAAGTAAATACCATTTTATTTTCAAAGGTACAACTAGAACATTTTACTTTTTCGACTGGTTCTGGGGCAATTAGCATCAAAAAATAATCAATATAATCTTTGTATTTTCCAATAATACCAATTCTTCCTATGTTGGAAAACGTTATCGTAGTATATTTTCTAATTTCGATATAGCTCAAACGAACAATTGCTTTTTTTATAAACAGTGGAATTGGTCGAATTAATGGATTATTTCCAATTTTCACATTGGTAGACATTGTTTTTACAATTTCTTCTTCTGTTAACTTTTGACGAAAGTCCTTTTTTACAAAATCCAGCATTTTTTCGAAAGTATCTAACTTATCTTTTTTCATTTGTGCTTCCACCGTTATATAGGAAAAGAAATTTGATAATGTTTTAGAAGTAAAATATTTTTTCAGATTAACTGGTATACATATTTTTATTGGTCTTTTTCCTTTTGCTTTTACATAATTTTCTTGATAAATACTATACATCAAAACTGCTGTTAGATATTGCGTAATTGTTGCTCCCTGCTTTTTACTTTCTTTTTTTAAATCTTCTAAATCAATAATTTCATGAATAGCACTTATGGCCCCTAATGGTATTTTAGTACCCCTTAAAACATAAGCTTTTTTTCCTGATGCATTGGATTTCGCTTTTTTATCATAATTTTTCATATAACTATCTTCTATATCATAATCACACTCGAGCTTTCGAATTTTTCTTTCTTCATCATCTAGTACTTCTGGATGCATCAATTCCAAATAAGTATAAATAATTTCTTTAAAAAAAGTTGTTCCACTATTTCCATCTGTTAAAGAATGAAAAATATCAATATTAACCTTGCTCTCAAAATAAGTCACTTTAAATAAGTAATTATGATTTCGTCTACTATCTATATATTGACACGGATAATCTTCTTCTTCTTCTATTTTAGGTGATTTCTGATTTTCTTCTAAATAATACCAAAAAAATCCTGATTTCATTCTAACTTTAAAAAAAGGATATTTTTCTAATGCTTGTTTTACCGCTTCTTCTAAAACCTTCGGTTCTACTTTTTCCTTTAAAACAGCTGACAAACGAAATACCGTACTATACTTCTTTCCGGTAGATATTGGAAAAATCTTGGCCGAATTATCTAACTTTCTCCAATGTAACCTAGCATTTTCACTTTTCTTCTTCATTCTTTACTCTCCTTTTGGTTAGTTTTGGGACAGGCACCAAACTAGCCATAAAATGGCTATTTGGTTAGTTTAGTGCCTGTCCCAAAACTAACCAAAATATCTTGATAAGCTTGTTCTTGTAATTCTAGTGTACTATTTTTTTCAATAAGCCATATATGACCCGCTTCTGGATATTCTTTTACTTCAATTGAAACTCCTACTTGTTGTGCTTTTTGCTTCAGTTCGTGCACATCTGGATTCAATATGTCGTGGGTTCCCGTCAAAATTGTTATATTTTCTAATTTGGATAAATCACCTTCAATTGGATTCACTAAATAACTATTGATACCATCCTCTCCTGCATAAGCGATTCCTGCTAGTTTTAAAGTCTCTTTGTTTAATTGTTTATCATTTTTTTGTACTTCTTCTATTTTAGGATTGTTTAATCTCACATCTAACCATGGAGAAATTAATATGGTTTTAGCTGGCATTGGCAGATTCTCTTGTGCTATCTTCTCTTCCAAAGCTAACCCTAAGCCTCCTCCTGCCGAATCTCCCATAAGGATAAGTTGTGTAGGCTCTATTGTTTCTAATATTTCTTTATATAATGGTTCTACCATTTGAAAAACATCTTTATAATTATATTTGGGCGTTAATGGATAATCTGGTAAGATGACTGTTGCTCCTGTATCATTAACAATTCTTTCAATAAAATCCCAATGCTGTTTTGTGGCTTCTGCTACATAAGAGCCACCATGAAAATATAATATTTTTATATTTGATTTTTCTTTTTGTTTAGGCGTTACAACAAAAACATTTCTTCCTTTATATTGTTTTGTTCCTAACTCACATATTTCTTTTATCTCTTCTGGTACTTGCGTTTGTATATCTACTATCCAGTAATACATTAAAATCGACAAAGCTATTATTAAAATTGCACATAAAATGCCGTATTATTACTTTTGCTATTTTCATTTTCCTTCTACCCCTTGACTTTTTTGTTATTTTATCATACCCCAATAAAAAAAGCTATATAAATTTTTTAAGAGTTTCTTAAAAATTTATATAGTTTTTATTCTGAATAGATTAAAACCAAACATTAAATTTTATCCAAAAAATCCACGTTTTTTAATTGGTGGCTGTTCATTCATTGTTTTAGCTAATTGTACTAACAAATCTCTTTGCTCTTTTGACAATTTCTTTGGCGTTTGAACCATTACTGTAAATACAAAATCACCTACACTACTTGAATTAACAGATTTAAATCCTTTATTACGAAGTGTAAACTTCGTTCCAGTCTGTGTTCCTTCTGGAATCTTATAACTTTCCTTTGAACCATCTACCATTGGAATTTCTAGTTCAGCTCCTAAGGCTGCTTGTGTAATAGTAATTGGTACTTCACATAGAACATTATTTCCTTTTCTGGTATAAATACTGTGTCTTTTAATTCTAACTGTTATATATAAATCTCCCTTTGGTCCGCCTTTTTCTCCTGGCTCACCTTCGCCACGTAAGACAACCGTTTGATTATCATCAATTCCAGCAGGAATTTTCACTTTAATTTTAGGCTGTTTTCTAATGGTTCCTTTTCCATGACAATGTTCACATGGTTCTTTGATAATTTCACCTGTTCCATGACAAGTAGTACAAGTTCTTCTTGTCTGCATTTGCCCTAAAATAGTATTTTGTACTTGCGTCACTTGACCAGTTCCATTACAAGTTGTACATTTCATTTTAGAAGTTCCTGGTTTTGCTCCACTTCCATGACAAGTATCACAAGTATCATCTCTTGTAATAATTACTTCTTTTTCAACTCCTAAAAAGGCTTGTTCAAAGGTAATCTCCATATTCAAATTCAAATCCGCACCTTTTCTTGGTCCTGATTGTCTTCTAGATGAATTTCTTCCTCCAAATCCACCTCCAAAAAAAGATGAGAAAATATCTCCTAAATCTCCAAAGTCACCAAAATCAGAAGTACTATAAGAATAATATCCGCCTTGTCCGCCAAAAGGTCCTCCAGCTCCACCAAAGCCTTGTGGTCCATCATGTCCAAATTGGTCATACATTCTTCTTTTTTCTGGATCTGATAAATTTTCATAAGCTTCATTTACTTCTTTAAATTTTGCTTCCGCTTCTGCTTTGTTATTTGGATTGGCATCTGGATGGTACTTTTTGGCCAATTTACGATATGCTTTTTTTAACTCATCGTCAGTTGCACTCTTATTAACCCCTAATACTTCATAATAATCTCTCTTGCTTGCCATTATTTTTCTTTCCTCCTAAATGGGATTTTAGGGACGTTCCTTAAAATCCCATCTTGGGGAAATTCCAGAACATTCCTTCCTTTTTGTCTTTCAAAGAGGGATTTTAAGGAACGTCCCTAAAATCCCTCTTTTTTATTTATTATCTTCATCTTCTACTTTATAGTCTGCATCATATACATTTCCATCATTATTAGCTTGTTGTTCTCCTGTAGCTTGACCTGCATTCTCTGCTCCTGTTGCTCCATTTGGATTAGCTGCTTTGTATAGTTTTTCTGACATTTCATAGAATACTTTTGTTAATTTTTCTGTAGCTTCTTTGATTGTTTCTGTATTATTTGTTTCTAATGCTTTTTTGGTATTTTCAATTTCTGCTTCTACTTTTGCTTTTTCTTCACCACTAATTTTATCACCTAAATCATTTAATGTTTTTTCACTATTGTAAATTAAACTTTCTGCATTATTTTTAACTTCAATTTCTTCTTTTTTCTTCTTATCTTCCTCAGCATGTGCTTCTGCATCTTTTACAGCTTTATCAATATCTTCGTCTGTTAAATTAGTTGATGCTGTGATTGATACATCTTGGCTATTTCCTGTTGCCATATCTTTTGCTGATACATGAACAATACCATTAGCATCAATATCAAAAGTTACTTCAATTTGAGGCACTCCTCTTGGTGCTGCTGGAATTCCTGTTAATTGGAATCTTCCTAATGTTTTGTTATAAGCTGCCATTTCTCTTTCACCTTGTAATACGTGAACTTCAACTGATGTTTGACCATCTGCTGCTGTTGAGAAAATTTGTGATTTTTTTGTTGGTATTGTTGTATTTCTTTCAATTAACTTTGTGAATACACCACCATAAGTTTCAATTCCAAGTGATAATGGTGTTACATCTAATAATACTAAATCTTTTACATCTCCAGATAATACTCCACCTTGAATTGCCGCACCAATAGCAACACATTCATCTGGATTGATACCTTTATCAGCTTCTTTTCCTGTAATTCTTTTTACTGCTTCTTGAACAGCTGGAACTCTTGTAGAACCTCCTACTAATAATACTTTGTGAATATCATTTGGTGTTAGTCCTGCATCTTTTAAAGCTTGGTTAACTGGTCCAGCAGTTGCTTCTACTAAATCATGAATTAATTCTTCAAATTTAGCTCTTGTTAAATTGATATCTAAGTGTTTTGGTCCTGTTGAATCAGCTGTAATAAATGGTAAGTTAATTTGTGTTTGTTGTACTCCTGATAATTCAATTTTTGCTTTTTCTGCTGCTTCTTTTAATCTTTGCATAGCCATTTTATCTGCTTTTAAATCGATTCCATTTGATTTTTTGAATTCATCTACTAGGTAGTTAATAATTGCTTCATCAAAGTCATCCCCACCTAATTTAGTATTTCCATTTGTTGCTAAAACTTCGAATACACCATCACCAATATCTAGGATAGAAACGTCAAATGTTCCTCCACCTAAGTCAGAAATCATGATTTTTTGGTCTTGTTCTTTATCCATTCCATAAGCAAGTGAAGCTGCTGTTGGTTCATTGATAATTCTTAAAACTTCAAGTCCAGCTATTTTACCAGCATCTTTTGTTGCTTGTCTTTGGCTATCACTGAAATAAGCTGGTACTGTAATAACAGCTTGTGTTACTTTTTGTCCTAAATAATTTTCTGCATCTGCTTTTAATTTTTGTAATATCATAGCTGAAATTTCTTGTGGTGAAAATTTATCACCTTCTATATTAACTTTATCGTTTGTTCCCATTTTTCTTTTGATTGATATAACAGTATTGTCTGGATTAGTTACTGCTTGACGTTTTGCTATTTGTCCCACTAATCTTTCTCCATTTTTTGAGAAAGCTACAACAGATGGTGTTGTTCTATTCCCTTCTGCATTTGGTATAACCACTGGTTCTCCACCTTCCATTACTGCTACACATGAGTTTGTTGTTCCTAAATCAATTCCTATGATTTTTCCCATTTTAAAATTCCTCCCTTTTGCTTTTCGATGATTTTGGGGACGGAGGAAAAAATCATCGTTATACTATTATATCTTTAATATATTTTTCCATGATGATTTTTTCCTCCGTCCCCAAAATCATCATGTTTAAAATTTAATAACTTTTTTTCATGAGCTGATTTAGCTCTTTTATTATTTTTTCATTATTTGTCATAAATTCTTCTGAAACTTTTTGTCTGAATTGCTTTTGATTCATTTCAGCCAATTTTCGATTGGATAATTCTTTATATCCTAATTCTTCTCCTAACCAATCTGGTTTTTCAAATTGATTGGCTTGTTCTTCATTTGGAAATTCTACTTCTGCTGTTAAGAGTCCTTGCAAATAATCGTAATAAATGTCAATTTCTACTTTTAAATTGTTTTGAATTGGTACCACAATTCTCGTTTTGGTAATTTTATTGCTTATTTTTCTCGTTACTAATTCTTCATACATTTCTTTTGTGATATTGCTTTCAATTTCATACTTCTTTCCAACTTGATATTGGTTATTATATTCAATATCACCTTTGGTTTTCACAGTATATACATATTCTACTTTTGGTTTGACTTCTATTTTTCGAATTCTTATGATAGTGTTTTCATCACGATAAATAAAAGCTTGCTCTATATTTTGGATTTTTTCTATTGTAATACCATCTGGCAAATATCTTATTGCATACTTTCTTTCTATTTCTTTATTCATTTTTATTTCTCTCTTTCTTAAAACGAACTAGTTTATAATCAATCTTTCATTCGTCTTAATTAGCTACCACTACCATAGAATGACGTATTACTCTATTTCCAATCTTATAACCTTTTCTATACTCTTGTGCAATTTCTTTTTCCCCTAAATTTTCATCTTGAATACTACTTACTGCTTCGTGAAGCTCTGGATCAAAAGTTTCTCCTACTGTTTTAATTTCCTCTACTCCTTTAGAATTCAAAACATCTTTCAATTGTTTTAGTACAAGTTCCACTCCTTTTTTATATTCTTCATCTTGTGTTTCCACTTTTGCTGCATTTTCTAGATTGTCTACTACAGGAAGAATAACTTCTATTACATCTGAAAGAATTGAATTATAAAGTCCTTCTCTCTCTTTACTACTTCTTTTTTTGAAATTCTCAAATTCTGCTAAAATTCTTTTATATCGGTCATCTAATTCTTCATAATCTTGTTTTGGAACCATTTCTTTCATATTTTCTACTTCTTGATTTTCTTCTAACTTTTCTTTTTCCTTCTCTGCCATCTTTTCACGCATCCTTTCTTTTTCTCTTTTTTGCCTTTCTTTTCAAATAAACTTACACTATTTAAATTCACTTACTAATCAAAGTCTTTCATTTTCTTATTAATATATTTCATAACAGAAATAACCTTTGAATAGTCCATCCTTTTGGGTCCAATAATCCCAATTGTTCCTAAATCTCTTCCATTTACTTTATGTTTAAAAGTAACAACACTAAAATCTTTTAATTCTTGTTTTTCATTTTCTTCGCCAATATACACATTAATGTCTTCTGCAAATCCTGAATTTAACATATCTGCTACTAGTTCTTTGGTATCCAATATATTAATGAAATTTTTGGCTACTTCTAAACTATTAAATTCTGGTAAATCAAATGATTTATTGGTTCCTTCTAAATATATTTTGTTTTCTTCTTCTAATATTTTTTTTATTTGTTCGATTACTGGTTTTATTACATTAACACTGTATGTCATTTCATCGTATAAATACTCTTCTAAAGGTCTATCAATTGTTTCAATTGGTTGATTTTTTAATTTATTATTAAACATATAGTTCATCGTTTCCACTTGTTTTTCGTTGATATCTTCGTCAAACTTAATAATGGTTTCTTTTACTAATCTTGTATCTGTTAAAATAACTGCCATCATCATTCTAGTTCCTAACAAGACAAATTTAATTTCTTCTATCAATTGTGTTGTTGTTTTAGGACCTATGGAAACTGCTGTATAATGTGTTACCTCTGATATCGTATTGGCTGCAATTTTGGTTAAATCTTCTATTTCATTTACCTTTGTTTCTAATTTTGAACTAATATATTTGATTTCCTCCATGCTTATATCATTTTCATTTAATAACTCATCTACATAGTATCGATATCCCTTAGCCGATGGAATTCTTCCACTAGAAGTATGCGTCTTATCTAAAAAACCACCTTTTTCTAATTCTGACATTTCATTTCTAATGGTTGCACTGCTGCATTCTAATCCATGATTTTGTGTCAAGGCATTTGAGCTTACTGGCTCTGCTGTATTGATATATTCTTCTACAATAGCTTGTAGGACTTTCTTTTTTCTTTCATCTAACAACTTTTCCACCTCTTTTAGCACTCTTTCAATCTGATTGCTAACTTTCTATATATTATACCCGTTTTTAGCACTTGTCAATACTATCTGCTAATTTTTTTGTGAATTTTTTGTGAACTGAATAAATTCCTATAAAAGGAATATTTTTCTTTTCTTTCGGTTATATTAAAAAATAAAGGAGGAATTGTATTATGGATAGTCCTGGCTATATTCTAAATGAAATTAATAAAGGCATCAAAATGGGAATGGATTCCATTTCCAATGTAGCTGAAAAAGTTCAAGATGATAATTTCAAAAAGGATTTAAAATTTCAATATGATAAATATAATGATATTTTAAATAAAGTAAATACACAATTATCTAATTATGATGACTTTCCAAAAGAACTAAATCCCATGCAAAAGGCTATGGGATGGATGAGCGTAGAGTTTAATACAATGGAAGATAAAAGCACTTCTAAAATTGCTGAAATGATGCTACAAGGTACAAATATGGGAATTATCAAAGGCGTTAAACTTTTAAATCATAATCCAACTGCTGATGAACCTGTAAAAAATATTTTAACAGAATTTGTTCAATTCCAAGAAGATATGGTGGAACAATTAAAAAAATATTTGTAATTTAAAAAATAGAAAATGAAACTTGCAATGCAAGTTTCATTTTCCTTAAAATCATACCTTTTTATAAATTAATTTTTTCAAGACAAATATCCACAATAAAATCAATATGTGATTGTGTTGTATCAAATATTGGGATTTGTATATCTTTCGATTTGATTAACATTTCAATTTCAGTACAACCTAAGATAATGCCTTCTATTCCTTTCGTTTCAATCATCTTATTGATTACATCTATGTAATACTGTTTAGATGAATCTTTTATTTTTCCTTTGCATAGCTCATTAAATATAATTCTGTCAATTTCGTCAACATCTGAATTATCTTCTGGTACACTAACAAGTAATCCATTAGATTCCAATCTGTTTTTAAGAAATTCCTCAACCATGGTATACTTAGTGCCTAGCAAACCCACTTTAAAAATTTCCATCTCTTTACATTTTTCAGCAACACAATCTGCAATATGAATTAATGGAATACTTATCTTGTTCTGAACATATTCTGCCAATTTGTGCATTGTATTTGTTGCAATTACAATACAATCTGCACCTGCATTTTCTAATTTCATAGCAATATTGGCAAGTTCGATAGCAATCTTGTCCCATTCATCATTTAACATGAATTTTCTTATTTCTTCAAAATTAACATTGTAGATAATCATCTTAGCACAAGTTAAATTTCCTACCCGAGCATTCACTTGCTTATTAATTCTTTCATAATAATGGATGGACGATTCATAACTCATGCCGCCTATAATTCCTATTATTTTCATTTTTTCACCTTATTCCCTTTCATTAAATAATTGTTTAATTGGTTACTACTACATTTATATGGCTTCTAGTTTATCATGTTTTATGTTATTTTACAATATAGTAATGAAAATTAGCGATAAGTTTACGATATTAAATTTACAACACAACTATAAAAAGTATAGTGCATTTGCAGTTTTACATAAAATTTGATATAAAATATAAGTTTTTTATATTCATAAGTCTACACCATATATGGGTAGCAGAATTGAAAGGAGATATCATCATGTCAAAGTCAAAACTAGCAGGTGGTTCATCAAGCACAAACTCTGTTTCTTTCTTTTTTAAGAAGAGTGACAAAGGAATTGAGGCAGTTCGGCAAGAAGATGGTTCAATCATAACCAAAGAGATAAATTCGTCTGAACAGTTAAAAACGATACTGCTATTGCTAAAAGTCATTTTTGTCTTTTCATTATTCAGAGAATTTAGCTTTCTTTTGAATTTACCAAAATGGCTTTATCATGTACCAACATTCATTTTCACTGGATTATTCTTAATTGCAATATTAGTTGTGCTGTCAAATCCTGAAACGCGTATGTATCATGGAGCAGAGCACAAAGTAGCTCACTGGTATTCAAAAGAAATTGCAGAAAATGATATTGAAAGCATAAAAAAGTGTTCACGGATACATGGAAATTGTGGAACTAATTTATTAGCCACAATTGTAACTTTCCAATTAGCATCATCAATATGTTTGAAGATCTTCGGCTTTCATATTCCCGAAATTATAACAGCTATTGTGCCATTCTATACGTACAATATCTTTCCTTTTAATATTTTGGGAATGTTTACACAACTAATCACAACAGCAACTCCAACTACCAAACATATAGCTGTGGCAGTAAGAGCATTATCAACACTAGTAAAAATAGAAAGCAAATAGAAAATCTCCTAATAACCTGCTGATATCTTTCTTCAGCAGGTTATCATCACATCCTATCATTTAAGAAAACAGAAAAAAGACTCTGAGAGACAATCTCTCAGAGTCTTTTTTCAGTATTACTCTTCATTAAAAATAATCTGCTCAATTTCTTCGAATTCTAATTCGCGATTAATCAGAACGATTGGTTCTTTGTAATTGCCTTCGTATTCTGTAATAGGAATGATAGTCGCTCCTCGAGAAGCAAATGCTTCTCCCAGTTCTTCATCTGTCAGTCGATCACGTGGAGCTATCTCTTCAAACAATTGCTGCCGCGTTTCCTCATACTTAGAATTATCTACAACATAAACTTGATTGGCATATTTGAGGTTAATAACAACAGTATGATTTTCACTAAAAACAGACCCCATCGCACTCATCACTTCATATACAAATTTTGAATTATGAGTAACATTTTGCTTTTGGTTAACATCACACCAGATAAAGCCTTCATACGCTATCTTCGGAAACATATCCTTGCACTGAACATTCAAAGGTACTAAACGATGTCCACTCCCAATATAAGCATGTCTTTCTTCGGGAGGTAATTTACTCGCATCTTCTTTACCTTGTGTTATTCTCTCTGCAGCACGCGAATTACAAATACTATAAATTGTACTCCATGGTCCTTTGTAAGGAATGAGTTCCTCCATTAATGTAGGTGGTTGGATGATATCCTTTTCTTGAAAACTAAGGATATATCCTAACACAAACTCTTCTAACCATGCTGTAAACTCATTGAATTTTTGTTCAAGATTAATGCAAACAGGCTCATTACATCTAGGGGAATATTCACGATCAAGGTCATTATCAGCTACTAACTCTTTGGCCCTCCTCTTATAAGTATTTCCTTTATACTTCAGATATCTTCGAGGTTCTTTATAGAGTTTTGAAAGTGCTTTAATAGAATTCATAAACCACCACTTATCATCTTCCCAATTTTCACCTACATACAAGTAATAAGTTGGTCCTGATTCATCCTCATAAACCTGAAGTATTTGTTTTGGAATGCAGACACTACAAAGCGCAGCTGTATCATTCCATCTGTCATTAATACGTCCCTGCACACGGCAAAAATACAGTTTGAAATTGTCCCCAATAATAGAACGAACCATTTGGTATTTGGCTTCTCCAGAACCATAAGTGTCAAATTCAATTGTTATTCCTGGTACTTCCCAATTCCGCTTTTCTATCGCCCTTACTATTTTCTCAGCAACTTCATCAAATGGAAATTGTCTTGAATAAGGATACAGAAATTGAGGTTTTGTTGTTAATACTGACATATTTTTTTCCTCCTAAAATTTTACGGAGGAATTGCACTCCCCCGTATATTTTTTATACTCGGTTGTGCAATAACCAATAATAGATTAATTGTACCATATTTTACATAAAATTGCAAATGTACTTCAGATAACACACTAACTTAAAAGAAGGACTTTGGTAAGCCCTTCTTTCACGGTTAGAATAATTATTCTTTAATCACTTTCAATATTAAATTTTTCGACAATTGCATTAAAATCTTCTTTCGAAGTTGCAAAAAGAACAGAATTACCTTTTTGAATCAGTATTCCAAGGTCATCAGCTATCTGCTGAATCTCTTTCTGATAACGAAGATATTTACCACCGAAGTGATATTCGCCTTTTATTTCACAGTATTGTTCATGGGTCACATAGTGCCACCAGCCTTCCATCCGATTAAAAATCAGATATTCTTTAACACTGTCAAAACTTTCCTGTGACATTACAAATGGAAGACCGCCTTCAATGTCAGTCGGTACACCTAATAAATCAGCTACTCTTTTGGCAACGAACATTTGACACAAATCGCCTTTAAAGTAATACCGTTTTCCTCTAAAAGAAGATTTGGCGTGAGCATTTGCTAACAATCCTACAACATCAGAGTCAATTTTCATGTTTGCATTCATATTGTATCCTCCTATTTTTTGGCTATTGCCATATTATAATTAAATTATACTACAATTCTACATAAAATTCAAATTAAATTATGATATAAATTTTACCTTACTTTTTCTTTAGTTTGCTCCCATATTTTCCATATTCATTTTTTTATGTAAATATGGTATAATATAAATATAGGTTATTTTACTTGACCTTTAGAAAATCATTAGTATTTCTGAAGGTCCACACCTTCAGAAATGGATTCATTAGGAGGTGCGTCTATGAAGGCATTAACAATTTATCCTAACGGAGAAGTCCATTTACGGCAATTATTGAGAAAATTGAACGATTACGGAGAAATAAATTGTGATTTTCCATCATTCTCAAAATTGTATGAAGAATGGCATAAGAAGGCCTTCCCCGGTTGTCCTGTTAACACTATGTCAGCTATATTTAGAGATGATTGGTTTTTAGATTTTGTCAATTTCTTAGCCAACAAAGACATCTAATGTAACTGATTAAAGTGAACAAAAAGGAAGTAGTTGAGATTAGAAAGATTTCAACTATTTTCTTTTATTTTTTAATGGAGTAATCTAAAAATGTTATAAAAGCTTCCATTACAATGTAATGGAAGCTTAAGAAATAATATTACGGCTTAAAAATCACTTTGTCATTTTCGTACCATGAGCCACATACAATCCCACTTCTGTGGATTATTGCAACATTAAGAAATGTTGGTTTGCGATTTGGAACACACTCAGCTAATTTATCCCCCAAACAAATACGTACAGGAACTCCATGATACATAGAATCAATGTACACATTCCGACGTTTCTTTTCAACATTTTCAATGTCCAATTTTTGCATTGTTTTTCTGAAATTGTTGTTGGTTACTTCCGTTCCAGGTAATAAGCGATTCAAATATAACGGCACTCCTACTATTATGAACTCATCAAGATCAAACTTCTCATCAACAGTTACTCTTATAAACAACTTTTTGCCTAAAAGTAATCTAGCCTTTTCAATTGAGAGAATTTCCTTTTGGGAGTTAAACTCCTTTTTATTTTCAGATTCGTTCAATGAATTACGGTGTAAATTCACATAGTTAATTTTTGAAATTCCGCTTAAATACCTTTCATCAACTCCAACGCCATTTGTATTCCAAATAACAAAGGATTCTGGTAAATGTTTTTTTATCAACATCATCAACTTGTTAAAATCCACAGAGTTGAGTGTACCACCTGTAACAGAAACATTTTTAGCATTTGGAAATTCCAAAAGTACCTTTTCGCACACTTCCATGAATTTTGCTGTACTAGTAGAATTCTTACGAAGCTGTTTGTCAATACAATATTCACAATCTGCATAACAAGGTTCTGGTAAATTGATTACAATTGTTTCAACAAAGTCTAAACATCAAATACCAAAAACATTTCTTAAGTGCTTTTCAAAACACTCTGCTCCTAATTCTTCTCGTGCCCGTAACATCTCTAAATCCATTTTTATTTCCTCCTTAATATTTATTGTTGTTAATCAATCATGTTGCAAAAGCAAACATAGAAGATTTATTTAAAAAATGGTTACATTATATTTTATCATATTTACATAAAAATGTAAGAAATTATATTCCCTATATTTAACTTAAGTTAAATACAAAAAAATCATTATTCTATGTAAAGTAAGTATGAAAGATATTCAAATATGGTTAGGTCATTCTAGTTATAATACTACAGCTAATATCTATACTCATGTAGATATAGAATTAAAACAAAATTCTACTTTAGTAATTGTTAGTAGTTTAAACTTTACTGAACCTAGTCAAGATGATGGCGAAGAAGATGAAGAAATGGAGCTATAAAATAAAAATTGTTAGAAATGTTAGTAAATAAAAAATCCTTATTTAAGCCACTAAATAAAGATTTTATAAAAATAAAATGTTGTGAATTTTGTAGAACTGCAAAATTTTTTATAATTAAAACCTCACGTACATTCTTATGAAACAATTAAAGTTCTAATGATACAAAATAAGAGGTATCCCTCCAGTTATACATAACTGAAGGGATATGTCAAAAAATCTGTTACAACTTATCTCAATATTTCTATTATAGTTGCATGAGTCTCTTCTGCTGCCTGGTTTGCTAAGTGAAGTGGCACAACAATCTTTTTTAACCCACTGCAATGAGAAAACAAATCGCCCTTTATACTGGCAACTGTTACAGGAATTGAAATGTACTCCAGGTTTTCACAACCTGAAAATGCACCATAACCAAATTCTCGTACTCCATATGGAATCTCGAGCTTCCTTAAATTCATACAGTCAGAAAACGAGCAATACCCGATTCTCCTTAATGTTTTAGGAAATTCTATGCTTCCAATTTTACTGTGCATAAAAGCATGGTCTCCAATAATAGTAACTCCTTCAGGAATTACTATATGCCCACATTCATCTCTGCCATCCTCAACAATAGTTTCTACCCGAGTTGTAGTAGAAGTTTTTAACATAAACTTTTCCTCCTTTATAATATTTTTTACAGTAGTATATTGCTAACTAATTACATTATACTATACTTTATGTAAAATTGCAATTTAATGTTTATATGTAGCCAAAATAAAATTTCACTTTACTAAATTAGTAATAATTTAAACTTTACTGAACCTAGTCAAGATGATGACGAAGAAGATGAAGAAATGGAGTTATAAAATAAAAATTGTTAGAAATGTTAGAAAATAAAAAATCCTTATTTAAGCCACTAAATAAAGATGGTTCTATAATAAATGTTGGGGTAGTTAAATAATTACTTCAACATTTTTTATT
>CARUQW010000020.1 GCA_949077355.1 uncultured Clostridia bacterium
TGAACTTTTCGTTAGATATTTTCTTAGGGTGATTTTATCATAAATTAATCACATTCATTTTCATAATTAGTTGCTTTTTTACATAAAATGTGTTATAATAAATATATGTAACAATCTCGGAAAAGTCTGAGAAAACCTAAAATAAAACAAAAAACAGGAGGAATTTATCATGAAGAAAAAAGGAACTATTTTACGGGTTGTAGCATTTTCATTAGGAGTATTACTTGCTCCTATCTTAATTCAATACTTGCCTAACTTTACGTATACGATACCAATCGCAGCCGGATTGTTAGTGGGCGCCATTGCCTTCGTTGTACTTCTGTACTTCGGTTCTGGGCTTTCCAGGGAGTATATCAGGAAAAATTCTCGCTGGATATGGGGACCATTTGCCTTGATAACTGTGTTAATCATCGCAAGCTTTTTATCCTCATTCTTTAAGCTCAAGTTACCCAAAGAGGCTATCATGTCCTACTATGTGTTTGCAGTACCAGCCGTTGCTATTAATATTTTTCTTAATATTAAAAAAGCATTTCCGGCATTCAGACATAGGAGAAAAAAGTCAAACCAGCCAATAGAAGAGGAGGATCTGGATATTGAATAACAGAAAAGTCATCCTGAGGATATTTATTATCCGACGGATGGCTTTCCTGTTTCTTTTTATTTACTTATTTTTCTTGTTCTTCTTCTACAGTTTTTACTGGATCTTTATGTGCTTTTACTAAATTCTTTACTTCTCTTAGTTGTTCATCTGTTAATTGCCCTTTAGCCTCTTCATCTAATTCATTATCTAATTCAGCATTTGCTCTTAACATTTCCTTAAACGATTTTACAACTTCTTTCTTTTTCAATTTGTTTCCATCTTTATCATATGCCATTTCATTATAAGCATATGCAGCATCAATTACATCTTCTTCCTTATAAATAGGGAATTTAGCTGTTTCTTCTCTTCCTGTTAGTTTACGGAAAAAGTTTTCTAATCGAGATGGCTTATATTCACCATGTATTTTTCCAATTTCGTATCTTTCTGCTTTTATCGCATTATTATACATTTGCAATTTTTCATCTGTGTTAACTTCTTGTCTAAATATTCTACTAAATAAACCTGCTTTTGATAAATCTTCCATATCATACTGAATATCTAATTTATTTTGATTTTTAACATTTGCTTTTGAATATTGGATTTTAGCCACATATTGATTCAATATTTCAGATTTTTGTTTTTTCGGCATATCAGATGAATAAACAGCATGAATAACTGTCATATCAAATGATCCTTCTCTTACCAAATCTTTTAAAGCATCTAATTTATTTTCTTTGACTCTTAATTCCTGCCTTAAGTACTCTTTTAATTCTTTATCTTCTAATGAGTTCAAACTAAGTCCATACTTTATATCTCTTGCTGATACTTCATATTCCGTTCCATCATAATCAATTAATCCTCTACGTCCAATTTGTATATCAATTGGTTTTATTTTATCTGAAGTTTGTGTGGTTTGATTTTGTGATGTTGAGGTTTGACTTTGTGTTGTTGCTCTTCCTTTTTCATCAATTAACCCTTGTTCTTCTAACTTTCTTTTCTCTGTTTCTTGCAATCCACTTTTAACATCTTCGTAATATCTTTCTTCTTCTCTTTTTTCCCTACCAGCTACCATTTCTTCTAATAGTTCTTCATCTTCTTTTTGCTTTTCTTCATCTTTTCTCTTTTGCGTTTCTTCTAATCCGCTTTTAACATCTTCGTAATATCTTTCTTCTTCTCTTTTATCCCTACCAGACACCATTTCTTCTAACAATTTTTCGTCGTATTCACGAGTAATATTGTCTAATTCATTTTTATTAAAATTAGCTTCAACTTTTCTATCTAATTCATCTAGTTCTATAAACTTTTGCTTTGGTGATAGACCATTTAAAAAATCTGTCAATTCAATCATTGGATTTATCTCTGCTAATCTATTTTTATTATGCAAATAATTCTCTTTTGCTTTTCTAATTTCTTTCTTTTCTGAATCTGATTTTTTATCAAATTCTTCTTTTGTTACATTATTTAATTCAATTTCTTTATCTAATCTTTCCTTTTCTGCTTTTAATCTACCTATATCTTCTACTAGCTTTACGTTTCTATTTTCATCCACATAGTTCTTTTTATCTGCTATTTCTTGTCGAATTTTTGCTTTTTTCTCCGCAATTAACTTGTCTAGTTCTTTTTCTTCATTTCTTCTTTCATTATCTGTCATAACAAATTCATAGTGTTTCTCATCCAATTCTTTTTTTGCATCTTGATAAAATCCACTATTGGCATCTTTAATTGTATCTAATTCTTCTTGTGATTTTTTTTCTTCCTCTTGTAAATTAGCAGATTTCTCTGTCAATTTTTCTACTTTACTTTGCTGTTTTTTTATGATTTTGATTTCATCCTTTATTTTTTCTAATAGTTCTTCCATAAACTACTCCTTTCCCTATATCTAAATATATTTCACGCATTTTACACCTATTATAAATTATAACATTTTTTTCAAAACATAGCAAGCAATTGACATAATTTTAACACAAATGTCACACTTTGGTAATATTTGTAATACTTTTTATATTATAACTCATTCTAAAAACCAAAAGAAGCAGTAAATTTCACCGCTTCTTTGGATAAAGAATTCAATTACATTTCCTCCTGTTTAACGATTTTATTCAGCTGGGTTGACTGGATATCATGAACTTTGCTGTTCGTGTTCTTTCTTTCCATTACGATGTGCTTAATCGTAATCGTTGTTTCTTCGCTTAGATCCACAAATCTTCTAGCGCCTAGCGTGTTATCTGTATAAACCATGGGTTTAGTTGGATAATTTTCACTATTTTTTACCACTGTCGCATGTTCTCCTGTCGTGAGAATCACCTCAGTTCCTGGTGCATATACCTGGATATTTTCTTTAAAGAGCTTGTATGCTTCCCGACTTAAATTGCCATTTTCAACACCATGATTGATAACTGACAAAACATTTTCCAAAGGTAATGGTACATTCCCTTTTATGACTGCCTCTAAAAGCTCGTCATACACATAGCACAATGTGATAATTTTTGCTGCAGCTCTTACTGCCCGACTTTCCTCACCAAACTTAGCATTCATAATGTCATCATGTATCCCACTAAGTAGTACTATTTTAGATACTACTGGAATGGAATTTAATGCCAAATAGGCATATACTGAATGCCATTCCTCTGAAAAGGACATCTTAAGAAATTGCGAATGAAAATTTAGTTTCTTAAATATTTCCTTATCACCTTTGAGTTTCCTAATATCCTTTGGCCTATTCTCAAAGGTTTTCCCATAGTCATGTAGCACAGCTGCCATGCCTATGTCTGCAAGATTGATTTTTTCAGAAGCTATAGTATTATTATACACATTAGCAAGTGCAATAGCTAATCTTGCTACTCTGAAAAGATGTCTCTCTTTGGCTTCTTCATATTCATCTGCAATATCTTGCATATCACAGGATATCTCTTCAAGCAGTTCCACATTAACTACAAGTTGTTGCATACATTCTTTTACTTCCTCAAATGCTTCTGGAGATATTTTCGCTGATAAATACAACTTATGGATGGCATCAACAGCATGTTTTTCTATAACTTCTGACTCATCTGCGATATTCACACAGGCGTCTGAAGTCTTAAACCATTTCCGAATAAACTCAACCTTGTTCTCAGTCAGAACTATCCCCTTTTTTAATAAAATCTTTCCTTGGTGATTTACATCACCTTCCAGTTTGCAGCCAGCTTTTAAATCGCGAACATAAATCCGTCTAGACATAATTTTTCCTCCTTTAATTTTTTAATTATTTGATTTGAAAAATTTCTCAAATTCTACATAAAATATGATTTATGTTTATTATACTACTTTTTCTTACAAAATGCAAGTTTTGCTCTCCTATTCTTCTAGCAAAAATGAGCAAACACATTTTTAGTATTCGCTCATTTTCTTTCACACTATAAATTTTCCAAACTTCTTTCTGCTAATCTTCGATATCTTTCTTTTTTATCTTTTATCTTCTTTCCTTTCAATTCTGGCAATATACCAAAATTAGCATTCATTGGCTGAAATTTATCATTCGGTGTCGAAATGTATTTAGCTAAAGCTCCTATTACAGTATATTCTGAAAAAACATACTTTTTTTCTTTACTTCCTAAAATGTCATCATGATTTTTTCCTCCATCCCCAAAATCATGAGCAGCATTCAACCCCGCTACTAGTCCAGATGAAATAGATTCCACATAGCCTTCTACTCCTGTAATTTGTCCTGCAAAATACAGGTTTGGAATCTTTTTCAGTTGATAGGTTTCATTCAATAATTGACTGGAGTTAATATAAGTATTTCGATGCATTACACCATACTTTACAAATTCTGCTTGTTTCAATCCTGGTATTTTACGAAATACTTTTTGTTGCTCTCCAAATTTTAAATTTGTTTGAAATCCTACCATATTATATAAACTGGCTTGTTTATCATCTTGTCGTAATTGTACAATTGCATAAGGTCTTTTAGCTGTTCTTGGGTCGTCAAAACCTACTGGTTTAAGAGGTCCAAATCGTAAAGTATCCATTCCTCTTTTGGCCATAATTTCAATTGGCATACACCCTTCAAAAATTTCTCTTTTTTCAAATTCATGTAAAGTTACAACTTCTGCCTCCACTAGTTCTTTCCAAAATTCTTCATACTCTTGTTGATTCATTGGCAAATTAATATAACTCTGCTCTTCTCTTTCTTGTTCTGCTAATCGTTTTATCCAAGCTTCTTCTGTTTCTTCTTTCTTCTTTTCTTGACTATATCGGTCCCCATAAAAGGCAATTTCAAAATCAATACTATCTTTTTGAATAATCGGTGCTGCTGCATCATAAAAATACAATTTATCTTGACCTGTTATCTCTTGAATTTGATTGGCTAATGCACTAGAAGTTAAAGGACCTGTTGCCACAATAACAATTCCTTCTTGCAACATCTTTTGAATATCTGTAACTTCTTCGTGAATCACTTCAATATAAGGATTATTTTCTATCTCTTCTGTCACTCTTTTAGCAAAGACTTCTCTATCTACAGCCAATGCTTGTCCTGCTGGCACCCTAGTTTCATCTGCAATACGAATTAATAACGAATCTAATCTTCGCAGTTCTTCTTTCAATAATCCACATGCATTTGTTAACAAATTCGATTTAAAAGAATTACTACACACTACCTCGGCTAGATTTTGATTATTATGAGCTGGAGAATATTTTTCTGGTTTCATTTCATATAACCTTACTTTTATTCCCTGTTTTGCTATTTGATAAGCCGCTTCACACCCAGCCAATCCTCCTCCAATTATTGCCACTGGGAACGGACCTTTTTGGCAATTTTCTATCTTTGTCATTTTCTTTCTTCCTCTCTAGAAATCTTATATTTACTATTTTTATAAGCGAGCAGGAATTTTTCCCACTCGCTTCTTTTGGTTCCAACGTTCTAACAGTTATTTCTTCTGCTCACAAACCTGGTTACCAACCGTGCATGACGTTTTACATGCTGACTGGCATGACGTCTGGCACTCTCCGCATCCTCCCTTTTTCAAGCTGTTATTCATGGTGTTTGTGTTTAATGTTTTTACATGTTTCATACTGTCTCCTCCTTGTTTGGTAAGATGTTTCTGGTTACTCAAATTCCTTTTGGAATTTGAATCATTATATCACATTCTCAATTAGTTTGCAATGCTCATGATTTTTTCCTCCGCACCTAAAGGTATTACTTATCTGTAACTCACTTAACATTCGCACAGCTAAGGGCATCCCCAAAATCATGAAAAAAGATTCATGATTTCTTCTTTTGACATTTTGTTAATAAAGGATGTTTTGGTACTTAGCATATTGTCTACTAATTCTGCCTTTTTTTGTTGTAATTCATAGATTTTTTCTTCGATTGAGTTTTTGGTGATTAATTTGTACACTTGCACATTGTTTTTTTGACCAATTCGATAAGCTCGATCAGTTGCTTGGTTTTCTGTGGATAAATTCCACCATGGGTCGTAATGTATTACCATGTCTGCTCCTGTTAGGTTTAATCCTGTTCCTCCTGCTTTTAAAGAAATTAAAAATACTTTGATGGCTGGATTTTTATTAAATTCGTTGACTAATTCAATTCTTTCATCTACTTTGGTACTTCCTGTTAATTTAAAATATTGTATATTTCTTTGTTTCAATTCTTTTTCCATTATCTCAAACATGGAAGTATAACCTGAAAATAATAATATTTTGTGTCCTCCATTTGCCGCTTCTTGTATAATTTCAATACATTGGTCCAATTTACTACTTCCTTCTTGATAATTTTCAATAAATAGAGCTGGATGGCAACAAATCTGTCTAAGTCTGGTCAAAGCTGCTAGTATTTGTATATGACTTTTTTCATAGCCATTTAGTTCAATTTCTTCCGCTAGCTCCTGTTTTGCTTGTGCTAAATAATTCAAATAGATATTTTTTTGTTCCTCTCCCATTTCATTATTTAATATCGTAATGGTTTTATCTGGTAATTCTGTTAATACTTCTTTTTTATTTCTTCTTAAAATAAATGGTTCAATTAGCATCCTTAATTTTCCCAATACTTCTTTGTTTTCTTCCTTTACAATTGGCATTTCATACATACTTTTAAAAGTTCGATAACGAAATAAATATCCTGGCATAATAAAATCAAAAATAGACCATAGCTCTGCTAAAGAATTTTCAATTGGTGTTCCTGTTAAAGCATATCTAGTATCTGCTTTTATTCTTTTTATTGATTTTGCATTTTGTGTATTACTATTTTTAAGATATTGTGCTTCATCTGCTATGATATAACGAAATGGATAGTCTCTTTTTTCGTATAATTCAATATCTCTTTTCAATAAATCATAAGAAGTTATTACTAAGTCATATTGATCCATTTCCTCAATTTGTCTTTTTCTTTCTGCTAGTGTACCTCTTATCACTAGTGTCTTTAAATTTTGTGCAAATTTTTCTGCTTCATTTTGCCAATTCAAAGTCAATGAACTTGGTGAAACCACTAAACTAGCTCTTTTTCCTTCATTTTGAACATAGTCTACAATAATGGATAACATTTGAATTGTCTTTCCGAAGTCCCATATCATCTGCTAATATACCACCAAAATGATAATGGTCTAAAACTTTCAACCATTTAAATCCTGTTTTTTGATAATACCTTAAAATCTTTTCTAAATTTTCTGGCACTTTGATTTCTTCTTCCAATTGTTCTTTATCTAATTCATTTACTATTTTTTTGAATTCTGAATTTTTAACAATCTCTGTTCCCTTTAACCCTTTTAACAATTGATTCAAGTATAAACTTCGATTTACTGGTAATCGCATTTCTCCATTTTCTAGTTCTTTATAATCAATATCCATACCTGTTACCAATTTGTTTAAAAAATCAATTTCCTTGTTTTCTTCTAAATCAATAAAACTACCATCTTTCAATCTATGATACTTTTTCCTTAGTGCATATTTTTCCATAATTTCTTCTAATTCTTTGGAATCTATCTCCATATTTTTTAAATCAATTGATAACAAATTATTTTCTACTTTTACCCCTAAATTTCCGATTTTCGGACGTTTAATTTGTTTCATTTTAAATTTTTCAGTTGCTAATACTTCAAATTTTTGCATGTAATAGTTGATATCTTCAGTTAAAAATTCGTAGATTTTATCATTGTCTGGTAAGATAAATCGTAAGTTCTTAGCGTCAAACATAAAACCTGTTTTTCGAAATATATTCAAAGCTCTTGTTTCTTGTATCCTATTTCGTGGAAAATCTAATTTTAACTTTTCATTTAATGGATTAAATTCATTTTCTTCATAAACGAATTTTACTTCCGCTGTTAAAAAATCATTTTTATCAAAATCTAAAAATACTTTAATCATTAATTCTTTTGGTTTATATTTTTTAATTTCCTCTTCTGTCATATTTTCAATGACAATTGCATTTTTTACTTTTGGTATAACAATGGAAAATAATTGTATTAATTCATCTTTTCCTAATAACACTTCTGTCATATAATTTTGCCTAAATAATTGCAATAATTTCAAATTTGTTTTTTCAAATTCTTTTGTACAACGGTACATTTTTTGATTATTTAAGACATATTTATAATTTTTCCCCTTCATAATGGTTACATTGAAAATTTCTATATTCGGTAAAATGACATATTGCTCTTCATTCATTTTTTTCAATTTAAATTCAATTTTAGGCTGCTCTTCTGTGAATTCAATTTCGTCTGTATGATAATCTCTTTGAAAAACTACCTTTTTTCCCTTTAGTACTTCGAATAAATCATCAATGCCACTATTTCCTAGAAGAATGCTTGTATCGCTCAAAGCTTTTCCATAGTAACGATAGTTGCTATTTGAATTTGAATTTGCATATTTGATAATTTCTGAATATCGTAAAATGAAATCTAACAATGGCTTGCTTTCTTCTGCAAACATTTCTCTTGTATGAACAAACTGTAATTTTTCTCCATATTTATAGAATTCTCTTTCCAACATTCTTGTATAAAATTCAGATAAATCTTTTATTTTATACATTTTTTTATTTCCAATTTTAAATTCTACTTTCATATCACCTGAGAATTTATCATAAATAATTTTAGGCTCTAATCTTATGGTTCCTTTATTTTTTATTACTATGTCTTCCTCGTGATCCAATTCCTCTATTTCTTCATTATAAAAGGTATTTACGATTTGTTTAAAGTTTCTATAATTGTTTGTAAGATTAGCCTGTGTTTGTGTTTCTTGTTTTGGCTGATGAGATGCTTCTTCTGCAAAACTCATAATCGTCGCTAAGGTATGTTTACATACGCCATAATGGTTATAATAATCTTGACAATTACAAGTAATGTCTTCTACTTCTCCATCACGAATCGAAAGATACGTTTTATAGGTTTCCGTTCCTACTACAATTGCAGTAATTTCGAAGTTTCTACTATTTTTATAATCTTTGTTTATGATTTCTACTCTTCCGCATTTCTTTATATTTTTTTGCTTTTTGTACTCTTTTTTCACCTGCATCTTTGCATAAATTTTCTAATATTTTATGGTTCACTAACATGATTTTTTCTCCCTCACATGGCATAGTATTATATAATAATATTGAAAAAAAATCAAGTTTCCTAAGGTAATCGTTAAAAAATAATTTGGTTATATAGACCATACACTTTTGAAATTTTTTAAATAAATATCATTCATATATAGCTGACGCTTAATTGGAATGAGATTTAGAATTTGGTAAAACTATTGCAGTCGCATTCGTAATTTATGCGAAATAGATAAAAGTTTATTTGAACATGAGAGAGGCTCATTTTACAGACTTACAAATTCTTATCGAATGGAATGAACAAGGAAGCGAAATATGAATGATATTTATTTAGGAAGTTCTTATCATTTAACATGGTCTATATAACCAAATTATTTTTAAAAGATTGCGTTACAAGTTTCCTTTTTTGTTATTTTATAGTAAAATAAACACAGAAATATTTTAACTAAACTATTTCTTGTTATTAATACCTTAAGGGGGTAATCATTTTGAAACAATTTAAAATTGCCATTGTAGGCGCAACTGGACTTGTTGGTAGGTCAGTTATGAAAGTATTAGAAGAAAGGCAATTACCAATCGAAAGTTATGGACTTTTTGCCTCTCCCAAATCAGCTGGGACAGTTTTTTCTATTTCAGGAAAAAGCTACACGGTTGAAGAACTAACAGAAAACTCATTTGATAGGGGGTTCGATTTTGCTATTTTTTCCGCAGGAGGAGAAACTGCTAAAAAATATGCACCTATTGCTGTTGCTAAAGGTTGCATCGTTATTGATAATAGTAGCTATTTTCGTATGCATGATGATGTTCCTTTAGTCGTTCCTGAAGTTAATTTTGAAGATGCACTCCATCATCACGGAATTATTGCCAACCCAAATTGTTCAACTATTCAAGCTATGCTTCCTTTAAAAGCTTTAGATGATAAATATCACATTAAGCGAGTCGTATACTCTACTTATCAAGCTGTATCTGGAGCTGGGAAAGATGCTTTATATGATTTAGAAAATATCCATGGTTCTGTACCACTCAAAAAATTCCCTTATCCGATTTACAACAATTGTTTACCACAAATTGATGTATTTATGGATAATGGTTATACCAAAGAAGAAATGAAAATGATTCATGAAACACGAAAAATTTTGCATAAACCTGATTTAAAAATAACAGCAACAACGGTTCGTGTTCCTGTTAAAAATTCTCATTCAGAATCCATCAATGTAGAATTGGAAAAAAATTTTGAAATGGAAGATTTGCTTTATACCTTAAAATCTTTCCCTAATTTAGTTTTACAAAATGATACTTCCTCTAGTC
The DNA here is from genome assembly GCA_949077355.1 of uncultured Clostridia bacterium. Taxonomy (GTDB): domain Bacteria; phylum Bacillota; class Clostridia; order TANB77; family CAG-508; genus CAG-269. The sequence continues at coordinate 10,401 of CARUQW010000020.1, forward strand.
TATACCCTATGGCAATTCACGCAAATGGACGTGACGAAGTATTTGTAGGTAGAGTTCGCCGAGATGACAGTGTTTCTTCTGGTGTTAATCTTTGGGTTGTTGCCGATAATATTCGTAAAGGTGCTGCTAGTAACGCTGTTCAAATTATGGAAAGGTTAATTAATAACCAGTGCTAAATGCACTGGTTATTCTAGTGGATTAATTTCTCATGTAATTTCTCAATCGTTTGATTTTCGACTTTTGAAACTAAAATCTCAATTTTACTCTGCGTCAGATTAATATCAACTATTCCTACGTTATCTTTTCTTAGTATCTCGATTATTTGATTCAATACTTTGTTGTCTTGCACAATTCCAAATCCTACTATACTTATTTTTTCCAAGTCTTCTTGTTTCATCACACAATCCGGATATAGACTATCTAACAATTCTGTCACTTTATTTCGTTCTGACTTCTTAATTCTAAATTGTATCTTTTCTTCTTTCTTTTCAAAAGCCTCTACTAAAATGTTATTTTGTAACAAGGTTTGATAAATTGCATAAACCTCTTCTGTTTCGATTGTAATCATGACTAAATTTTCATTTTTAACAATACTTTTTACTTCTGATGATTCAATTTGTTGACAAATTTTCGTTCCACCTTGATTAAGAACCGAAAAAGTTGACTTTGCTATGATATCACAATCAAATTTCTTCCCCATCTGAATGCATCGATTATGTAACACTTTTGCTCCACTATCTGCTATTTCTTGCATTTCATCAAAAGATATTTCATCCAATCTTTTTGCCATTGTAATCATATTTGGATCAGCAGAATAAATTCCATCTACATCGGAAAAGATATAGCATTTATCTGCCTTTAACGCTACTTGCATAGCTACCGCCGTAGTATCTGACCCTCCTCTTCCTAAAGTCGTAATATCCTGTTTTTCATCTAATCCTTGGAATCCGGCTACTACTACAATTTTTTCCTTTTTTAATTCTTCTTCTATTCGTTTCGTATAAATCTGTTCAATTTTTGCACTAGTATGAATAGTATTAGTTTTGATTCCTGCTTGCCATCCTGTTAAAGAAATTGCTGGATATCCCTTTCTATTTAATAAAATACTTAACTTAGCTGCCGTTATTTGCTCTCCTGTTGCCAATAACATATCCATTTCTCTTTCTTCGGGGATAGCCGACAATTCCTGCGCTTCCTTAATTAATTGATTCGTTGTTTTTCCTTGTGCCGATACAACAACGACTACATTTTTAGCCTCCTTTTTTAAACTGATTACTTTTTCTGCTACAACATTTAATTTAATATTATCTGCAACAGAACTTCCTCCAAATTTTAATATGACTGTATTCATTTTTCGTCACACCTTTATGATTTACAAAGCTTTATCTAATTTTAAACAAAGCTATTCTTGAATAATCGTATTATATTACAAATTTCTCTAGCTTGCAAGAGATTGCCACTGGTTCCGGGTTAAAATGGCAAGGGAGATGCACCTTTTTAGATTTTGCTTTTTTAATCAAAAAGATTTAAATAGAAATTGCCAAAAAGTGCATCTCCCTTGCCATTTTAACCCGGAACCAGTGGCAACCTCTCCAGTCCCAACATTGCAAAAACCTCCTAAATATAAAGATATTTAAGAGGTTTTAATTCTTTTTCTTTTCTTTTTTCTCTTTGTAATAAGCCGCAATTAATTCGTCTAACTCCACACTTAATTGATAGGTAATACTATAATCATCACCTTGTTCAATACTTCTATTTAATTTATCTCTCAATTTACAAATTTCATCATTTAACATATTTTTTTCTCCTTTTCATTTTTTATCCTTCGTATAATTATAAATTACCACAACATTTTCCCCAAGTCAAGTATTTTCAAGGCTTTTTGCCAACTTTCGTACGTCTTTTTTTTGACTTTTTCGACACTTTTAGACACAAGAAAACGGCATCTTTATTTTTCTATTGAAAATGCCGTTTTTTTTACATTATTTTTTTTCATTTTTTACGATAGAAATTACCATTTTTTCTTCTTTAAAGACATCTTTTAAAATTTGCTCCAAATATTTGCTAGTAATCCCCTTTATTTCCTCTAAATAGTCAAAACTATTAATTCCTTTAAAAGAATCTGCTAAAAACATTCTCGAGATATCTGTCACATCATTATATTCTTTAACATATCCTCCATATATCATTTTTTTCATTCTCTCAAAATCGTCTTCGTTAATCCCTTCTACTTTTAATCGATTTACTTCTTGTTTAAATTTTTCATAAACTTTTTCTGGTTCGTTGGATTGTCCTGTAATCAAAACATGAGAATATATTTTAGTAAATTCATAATCTAAACTAGGTTGCGCATAAATAATACCTTCGTTATAAAGTTCTTTATATAAATTTGAACTTCTACCAATTATCAAATTTAACAAAATTTCCATTGCAATATGTTTTTTTACATCTGTCTTTCCAGAATCTTTAATTCCTATTGCATACAAAGGCTGACTCACTTCTAAATTTTGCTCTATTTTTTCTTGCACAATTCCTTCTGGTTCTTCTTGATAAATTCTCTTTATTTCTCCACTTGCTTTGGTATCCACTAGTCTTTTCTTAAGTTCCTCTAATATTGCTTCTGGCTCAAAATCTCCACATATTACCATTGTCATATTAGATGGATTATAAAAAGTATGATAGCATTTGTATAAAATTTCTTTATCGATTTTGCCAATGGTTTCAATAGTTCCAACAATATCAATTTTTACTGGATTATGATGATACATCGCTTGCATCGCATTTAGATATACTCTCCATTCTGGATAATCATCATACATCATAATTTCTTGACCAATAATTCCTTTTTCTTTTTCAACATTTTCATCCGTAAAATAAGGATGTTGTACATAATCCATTAATTCATCCATTGCTTCATAAAAATTATCTGTACATTCAAATAAATAAGCTGTATGGTCATTTGTAGTATAGGCATTGGCTTCTACACCTAAGGCTGTTAATACGTCTAAGCTATTCGTTCCATTTTCTTGTTCAAATAACTTATGCTCTAAAAAGTGAGCCACTCCATTTGGAACAGTCGTAACTTCTTGTTCTCCTGGAACAACAAAACTACTTTCATTAGAACCATAATTGGTTCCCCATATCATATATTTTTTCTGGATTCCTCTTTTAGGAATTATCATAACTGTTAAGCCATTGTCCAATTTTTCTATATATACTTTTTCTTTTACTTTCAAATTTTCAATAATTTGCACTTTCTTTCCCTCCTTTTTCTGATATCAGCATGCAAACTGATTAATTCTTTAGGAAATAAATTGTATGAATTCCCACATTTTTTGCAATATGAATAACATCCTCTTTATTTACTTCTTGGATTCTATCCATATATTCTTCGATGGAAATATCACTTCCTGATAATTCCTGTCCAAAATAATAAGTAATTCCAGTATCTTGCTCGTCATCAATTGTCTTAATTGTTGCTATAATTCCTTTTTTTGCATTTTCTATATCTTCTTCTGAAAATTCTCCTTTTTTCATATCTTCTATTTGCTGTTTAATCAATTCCAAGGCTTTTTCATAATTTCCGATTTCAATACCACAATTTACGAAAATGTTATTTTTAAATCTTAAATAACTAGAACTTGCTACATAGGCCAAATGTGCTTTTTCTCTGACATTTTGAAACATTTTAGAATTAGCACTTCCTCCTAAAATACTATTATAAATTAAAACATCATATCTCAAATCTTCTTTATCAATACCTACATTTAATCCTAATATCAATTTTCCTTGTGTTACTTCCATAGATTCTGTTACAACATTTTCTTTTTGTGGAAGCTTCTTGTTCAATTCTTTGGGAGGTACATAGTCTGGCATTCGTTCTTTTAAACTTTGCATATTTTCATTTGCAGTTACGATTTCTTCCATGTTATCTTCTATTTTACCAGAAACAAAAATGTCAATTTTACAAGAATCAATTAATTGTTTATAATACTCATATAAATCTTTTCCATCTATTTTTTCTAAATCTTCTATATAACCAAATCGATATAACCCAAATGGTTCGTCAGGGTACATTTCCTCAATGCATCGGTCCAGACTATATCTTGCTTTATTATCAATTTTCCCCTCAATTCGTTGTTTGATATTGTTTTTCTCCTGTTCTACATATTCTGGTTTAAAACTTTCATTTTCAATGTATGGATTAAAGGCAATTTCTAATAAGTTTTTCAAAGATGTTTTCAGCATATTTTCCCCTTTTTGTGGCAAAAAGTTGTCATTTACTGTTTCTAGATAAAATTTTAAAACTTGATTATCTCCTGTTTTGTCCAATCCACAATCAAAACTAGCTCCATACATTTCTTCCATCTGTTTGCTAATTTCTTCCTGTGATGGCATAGTCTTAGAACCTCTTCTTAAAAGTGCTGATATTACTGCATTTTTTGTTACATTCTCCCTTGTTAATTTTGTAGTCATAAAAACAGCAATCAAATTTGTCTTAAATTTGTCTGTATTAATTGTGTGAAATTTAATTCCTTTTTTTAATTCTGTTTGCTTATATTCCATCTCTTTTCCTCCTTTGATTTAGTATACTACATTTTTATTGAATTATACTTTAAAACAATTTTTAGCTGGTGGGATTAGAAGAACGTTCTTTAAAATCCCCTCAACTAAAAATCGTGATAACAAAAATTGGAAGCTTCAAGCACTTTTATACCTTCAACTTCCAATCCAACTTTTTAAAATTTTCTTTTTCTTGCTGCCTCTGATTTTTTCTTTCTCTTTACACTAGGTTTTTCATAATGTTCTCTTTTACGTACTTCTTGAAGTACTCCATTTCTTGCGCATTGTCTTTTAAACCTTTTTAAGGCATCTTCTATATTACCATTATTAACTTTTATCTCTGACATTTATATTCCCCTCCTTCCGGTCCATACGAAACTGTATGTGGGATAACCCTTTTAACGTTATTATTATACATGAAACGATAAGACTTGTCAATAGTTAGAATTCAAATAATCTTGCGTTCCAGATAAAATTGCCAAAAAGGTTCATCCCTTTTGGCAATTTTGACAATTTTATTTAGAAAATAGTTTTCCTATCCAATTAAATACTGGATTTTCAAATAGCAATTCTCGCATCCATCCATTCGTAAGTGGAATAAACCATAAAACAATTCCAATTAGTATAACCACTATAATAGTAAGAATAATAGCCAATATATCTTTTTGAGTCATTTCTTTTAGTTTTTGTCTTTTTTCTTTACTTCTGGCTAAATCGTGAATTAGTTCTTTGGTTAATTCTATAGTGGAACTCAAGGTTCCTACTTTTTGCCTCTTTTTCGTTTCCTGCCAAGATGTTTCTTTCTCTTTTGTTGGTCGATTTTCATTTGTATTTACCGTTTGTCTTGATTGTTGCGTATCTATATTACCCTTTCTTTGGCTTTCTTGCCTTTTTATTTCATTATCATATTGTTCTTTTAGGAATTCATCTGATAGCACATTATAAGCTTCATTAATGTCTTTTATCTTGTTTTCTGCATATCGTTGTTTTTCTCCTGGATATAAATCTGGATGATATTTTTTCACTAATACTTTATAAGCTTTTTCAATTACCTCTTTTGAAGCTTTGGGATTCACTTCTAGTATCTCATAATAATTTTTCATAAGCTTTTGCACCATCTCTTCCTTTCTTTTTTGCATATTTATTCTATACTAAATAAAAAAAAATAGCAATACAAATTGCTACTTTTTTCTATTCTCCAAAAATTGCTTCAAATTCATCTGCTTCGATTTTTTCTTTTTCAAGTAAGATTCCTGCTACTTGATGTAATTTATCAACATTGTCTGATAAGATTTGTTTTGCTCGATTATATCCTGTATCTACAATTCTTTTTGTTTCTTCATCAATAATAGCAGCTGTTTCTTCTGAGTATTCTTTGCTTTGTGCTAAGTCTCTTCCCAAGAATACTTCTTCTTGGTTTCCACCTAACATAATGGTTCCAATTCTCTCACTCATTCCATATTTTGTTACCATACTTCTTGCAATTTTAGTTGCTCTTTCAATGTCATTACTTGCCCCTGTTGATATATCATTTAAAATTAATGCCTCTGCTACTCTTCCACCAAGAAGTGATACAATGTTTTCTTCCATTTCTGTTTTTGACATGAAAGATTTGTCTTCTGTTGGACGATACATGGTGTATCCACCAGCCATTCCCCTTGGTACAATGGATATTTGATGGACTGGATCTTGTGTTGTTAGATAGTGACTTACTACGGCATGACCCGCTTCATGGTAAGCTACCAATTTATTTTCTTTTTGACTTCTTACTTTTGTTTTCTTTTCTGGTCCCATGGTTACTTTCACCATAGCATCTTCGATTTCTTTCATTCCGATTTCTGTCAAATTTCTTCTTGCGGCTAGCAATGCTGCTTCATTTAAAACATTTTCTAAATCAGCTCCTGCAAATCCTGATGTGTTTTTAGCTACTATTTTTAAGTCTACATCATCTGATAAGTTTTTCTTTCTTGAATGTACTTCTAAAATTTGCTCTCTTGCCTTTACATCTGGTAATCCTACTACAATTTGTCTATCAAATCTTCCTGCTCTTAATAATGCCTTATCTAATACATCTGGTCTATTGGTTGCAGCCAATACAATAACACCCTCATTTTCTGCAAATCCATCCATTTCTACTAACAATTGATTTAAAGTTTGCTCTCTTTCGTCATGTCCTCCACCAAGTCCTGCTCCTCTTTGACGTCCTACTGCATCAATTTCATCTATAAAGATAATACATGGTGCATTTTTCTTAGCTTGGTCAAATAAGTCTCTTACTCTAGAAGCACCAACACCAACAAACATTTCAACAAAGTCTGAACCACTTATAATAAAGAATGGTACACCTGCTTCTCCTGCTACTGCTTTTGCTAATAGTGTTTTACCAGTACCCGGTTGCCCTACTAATAAAACACCTTTTGGTATTCTAGCTCCCATATCTGTAAATTTCTTTGGATTTTTTAAGAACTGTACAATTTCTTCTAATTCTTCTTTTTCTTCATCTACACCTGCTACATCTTCAAATGTAATCTTATTTTTCTCTGCTGGTGTCATCATTCTAGCTTTACTTTTTCCAAATGTCATTGTTTTATTTCCAGCTCCGCCTTGACCAGCTCCGCCCATCATAAAGAACCAGAAAATAAAGAATATAATTAATAAACCAAATGGTGTAAGCAAGCTAATAATGGTAATAAAAATCGATTGTGATTTTTCTTCTAATGTAAAAGCTCCATCTTTTAGAAAGTCCTCTGAATAACTCATAAAGCTTTCCATATCTGGTATATTTACTTCTTTTTTAATTTTGTCATCTTTTAAAGTAACCGTTGCTGTCTTCCCATCAGCTTCAATTTGAATGGCATCTACTTTTCCACTATTGATATTAGCGATTAATTCTGAATATTTCAATTTTGATTCGCTATTTTCTACAATAGAAGATAGTACCACAATAAAGATAACTCCTATAATTAGCCACATAGCTAGTGTTTTAATTCCGTTTTTCAAAATAATTCCTCCTTATGTTTGGTTTCATTTTATATTGATTTTATAACATATAAGTTTTTGTTTTTCAATAGTTTTTTATATATCTTTTTTATTACAATTTAGCACATTTCACGCATTTACTACGGAAACTCACATTTGGAATGTGAAATTGGGGACGTTTCCTTTTTCACATTTTTTCTTCTCTATCCTAGAATTATAAAAAAAATTTTATGCTCTTTTACTAAAATTTTAATATTTTTATTAGGCATTAAGAATTTATTTCCTATATTCTTTTCACATAATTTTATAATATCATCAATATGTATCTTTTCGATACTTTCTGTTGTTCCAAATAACCTTTTTATAATATATCGGATTAACCTTGCTTTTATTACTGTTTCCTGCAAATTAAAGTTTTTCAAATCAATTATAATCTCTTTTTCATTCTCTTGTACTAATATTTCCTGATAAGCCTTTTGAGTTTGTTTTTCCATATATTCATTTTCTGCCACTACAATATCTGATAATCGTTCCAAAGTCGTAATCAAATTTGGATTAAATTCTTTCTGAACGTACGGAATTAGAACATTTCTGACTTTATTCCTATGATAAATATTCTCAAAATTAGTTTTATCAACTCTTGGATTTAATTGTTTTTCTTCACAATATTTCTCTATTTCTTCTCTTTCACATGCAATCAATGGCCTAATAATATTTCCTCTTTTTGCTTCTATTCCTTTTAATCCTTCAATTCCACTCCCTCTTAAAATATGCAAAAAAATCGTTTCGATTTTATCATTTTTATTATGGGCTATGGCAATCTTAGTTGCTCCCGTTTTTCTTAAAATTTCATCAAAAAATTCATATCTTGCTATTCTTCCCGCTTCTTCTATTCCTATTTTATTAGTATGAGCTATTTTTTGAACATCTATACTTTTTGCATAAAATTCAATTCCATTTTTTTCGCAATATTCTTTTACATACTGTTCATCTTCTTTTGCTTCTTCTCGAATCATATGATTAACATGAGCAACGACAATCTCAAATGTTGCCATTGGTTCCGGGTTTAAATGGCAAGTTTTTATTTCTGTTCCTCTTCTCATTTTGTTTAAAATATCTAACATACAGATAGAATCTGGTCCGCCTGACACTGCTACAATCAATTTGTCACCTTCTTGTATTAATTGATATTTTTCAATTGTATTTTTTATATTATTATATAATCGATTTTGCATTTTTTACTCCTTCTACTTTTTCATTTTTCCGGGCTTGTTTCGCAACTTAACAACAGGTAGATTTTAATATTTATAAATTTATTTTATTTACAAAAATTATTGAATTATTCTTCTTAAAGTTTCTCGTCCAATGCCAATCACCTTTTCCATTGTTCTAAAAGATATTTTATAATTATCTTTCATTTTTTTTACTATTGTTCTTAGTAATTCTTTGTTGTTTATTAAATCTTCTTGCTTGATCTCTTCTTGTTTGATTAAATTTCCAAAAACTTCTTTACAAATTTCTAATTTATCTCGTTCAACCTCCAAAAATGTAAACTCATCATAAGTATCTTTAGAAATATTTTGCAAATAGATAAGTTTTCTAATATTGTTTTCTATTTTTGTTCCTTCATCAAATTTATTCTCCACGCAACTAGAGTACTTGTATTCTTGTGCTTTCTGACATATATTTGCTTTAACAGGATTGTCATGTATATATTTTACACAGGTACATAAATACTTTTCTGTATAAATAGGTTGTACTTTAAATCTATCTCTAAACACATAACCAACTCTGTCATATTTTCTATTATAATATTTCGCATATAATAGGTTGACCTTATGCATATATTTTGTCAGTTGTTCCACATTTTTCTCATTAAATAAAATATGTATATGATTATTCATAACACAATATGCCAAAATGATAATAGGAATTTTTTCTTTGGTATCCTTCATTATTCTCATATATTTCTCTTTGTCGTCTTCAGAATTAAAAATATATTCCTTATTAATTCCTTGACTCATGATATGAAAAAAAGAAGTATTCATATTTTTTTGAGAACTCTCAAATTGTCTTTCACTCTCCTTTTCTGTTGTCTAAATCTCAAGCTAAATAAATACGACTTCTCTATTCCTAAAAATCTGATTAAAAATTGTTAAGTTGCCAAACAAACCCGGAACTAATGGCAATGGCAATTAATCATCAAATCTTCTTTCTAAATTAACAAATTTTGTATAACTTCCTAGCCATAATAATTCTACTGTTCCTGTTGAACCTCCTCTGTGTTTTGCCATAATTACTTCTGCTATGTCTTTTTTCTCACTGTCTTGGTTATAATAGTCGTCTCTATATAAAAACATTACAATATCGGCATCTTGCTCAATTGCTCCTGATTCACGTAAGTCTGATAGCATTGGTCTATGGTCTGGTCTTTGTTCTACTGCCCTTGATAACTGTGATAGTGCGATAACAGGTACCCCAATTTCTTTAGCTAATATTTTTAGTGAACGACTAATTTCTGATATTTCTTGTTCACGACTTCCATTTCGCTTATTACTTCCTTGTACTAATTGTAAATAGTCAATTACTACCATTCCCAAACCTTTTTCTAGCTTTAACTTTCTACATTTTGCTCTTATTTCCATAACAGATATACCTGGTGTATCATCAATATAAATTTCTGCTTCTGATAATGGACCAATCGCTCCGAGCAAGTTTTGTCCAGTCGTCTTCTTCTAACTTTCCGGTTCTTACTTTATTACTATCTACCATCGCTTCACTGCATAAAATTCTGTTTACCATTTGTTCTTTTGACATCTCTAAACTAAATATAGCCACTGGTACATTTGCCTTTAAAGCTGCATTTGTTGCAATATTTAAAGCAAATGCTGATTTTCCCATAGCTGGTCTTGCTGCAATTAGTATTAATTCTGAGCCATGGAATCCAGCTGTTTTATAATCTAATTCTGTAAATCCCGTTGGCACTCCTGTAATGTGTTGTTTTCGATTATAAAGTTCTTCTAATTGTGTAAAACTATCTACCAGAACATCTTTGATTGGTGTATATCCTTTTTGATTTTTATTTTGCATGATATTAAAGATTTTCTTTTCTGCCCCTTCCATGATGTTTTCCACTTCTTCCGTTGGGTCATATCCTAATTCAATAATTTCATTTGCTGTTTTAATCAAATTTCTTAAAGTAGATTTTTCTTCCACTATTTTTATATATTTAGATGCATTTGCTGTAGTTGGTACCTTTTCTGGTAATTCTGCTAAATATTCTAATCCTCCTACCTGCTCAAACTTTCCCATTGCCTCTAATTCTGCTTTTACTGTAATGATGTCAATTGGTTCTGCTCGATTATATAGATTTAAAATGGCAGCATAAATTGCTCTATTATCTTCACGATAAAAGTCTTCTTCTTTTAAAACTTCTATACTAGAAATAACAGCATCTTTATCTGTCAACATGCTTCCTATAATTGCTTGTTCTGCTTCCAAGTCATGTGGTGGTACTTTTCCTAGTTCCATTTTTTCCTCCCTAAATCACAAGAACAATAGGGGCTTGATTAAAGTTATCTATATTATAAATTCTTTATTTCAAGCCCCGTTAAATTGTTCGTCCACAAAAAAATTCTTTAGAATTTTTTCTGTGGAATGTATTTTTATTGTGATACAACATCTACTTTTACTTTTCCCATTACACCTTCAAATAGTTTTATCTCAACTGTTTGCATTCCTAATGTCTTTATGGTTTCTTTTAAGTCAATTTTCTTTTTGTCTACTTTTATTTTATATTCTTTTTCTAGTTCCTGTGCTATTTCTTTTGCGGATACTCCTCCAAAAATTTTTCCGTTTTCTCCGGCTTTCACTTTTATTTTTAATGAAATTTTGGATAATTTATCTGCAATTTTTAATGCTTCTTCTCTTTCTTGGTCTTTTTGAAATTTAGCTGAGTTTTGTTTTGCTTTTAGCTTTGCCATATTATCATTATTGGCCTCTACTGCTAAATTTTTAGGAAATAAGAAATTTCTTGCATATCCATCAGATGCATTGATTACCTGGTCCTTTTTTCCTACTCCTTTGATATCCGCTTTTAATATTACTTTCACTTTTTATCACACCTTCCTGAACAATAAATATTTGTTTCATTTATGTTTCTTGTTGACGTTCTTTTGTTTCTTCATAAACTCGATCCATATCTTTATCTACATTATATTGTGCTTGAACTTGTTCTATTTGCTTTTTTTGATTGTTTACCTTGTCTACTTGGCTCATATAAGTTAACGTCAAAATCGTTACAAAAAACAACATAGCTGATAAAACAAATAATGTTATACTTCCTTTTTCTTGTTTTACAAACTTCTTTATATCATTTATCATTTTTTCAGTACCTCACATTTTTAATCTATTTTCCTTAGTTTATTCAATTTCTGAAAAATATTCATGAATTCTGTTAATTAATTCTTGCTTTGTCTCTTCAATTGTCATTCCTTCTACTTGTGCACCAGCAAGCGTAATATGACCTCCGCCACCTAATTTTTCAAGAATTACTTGCACATTAATATCTCCGATAGAACGTCCACTGATACATACTTTATCACCTAGTCTTCCAATTACAAAAGACGCTGTTATTTCACTAATGGTAAGTAATTCGTCTGCTGCCTTTGCACAAAGTACATTCACATCTTTTGCTTTTTCTTCGCAAATAGAAATGGCTATGGTATCATTGATTATTTCTGATTTTCCTACAATTTCAGCTATTTTATTGAAGTTTTCTAAGTTACTTTGGAACCATTTCTTTACACGAATAATGTCCACACCACATCTACGTAGATAAGCTGCTGCTTCAAAGGTTCTCACTCCTGTTTTAAAAGTAAAGTTTTTGGTATCCATCATAATTCCAGCATATAAACTTTCAGCTTCAATCGTTTTTAATTTTACTTTTTCTTCTACATATTGTATCAATTCTGTTACTAGCTCTGCCGTAGAAGATGCATATACCTCTTGGAAAGTAAGCATTGCTTTTTCAATAAAATCTGCACTTCTTCTATGATGGTCAATAATCACAATTTTCTTGACTTTATCTACCAATTCTCCTGATTCTACATAATTCATTTTATGAGTATCTACAACAACTAACAAAGTATCTTCATCAACATTTTCTAAGGCTACTTCCTTATTGATAATAACATCTTCGTATTCTTCCTCTTTTTCTATTGATTGTCTAAATACTTCCAATGATGATGATTTATTATCCATTACAATATAGGCATTTCTGTCCAATGTTTTAGCAATTCTATAAATTCCTAAAGCTGCTCCCACACAATCCATATCTGGATTTGTATGTCCCATAATCATAACTTTTTTCGATTCTTTCATTAAATTTTCTAATGCCTGTGCTACAATTCTTGCTTTTACTTTCGTTCTCTTTTCTACTTCTTGTGCTCTTCCCCCAAAGAATTTATAAATTTCATTTTCTCGAATAACTGCTTGGTCCCCTCCACGTCCTAAAACGATGTCCATCGCTGCTTGAGCAGATTTATATTTATCTTTATCCGTTATTCCCTCATTTGAAATAGCAATACTTAAAGTAAATTGCATTCTTTCTTTTACGTCGATTTCCTTTATTTTATCCAAAATACTAAACTTATCTTCTTTTACACTATCTAAATATCTTTGTTCAAAGAAATAAATGTATCTATCTTTTTCTGTTTTAATTAAAATACCATTTGTTTTATCAGTCCACTCATATATATATTTATCAATTTCTGCAATTACTTGTGGTTTTTCTTCACTTTCCAATCTTTGCATGGTTTCTTCATAATTATCAACCATAATGATACCAACACAAGATTTTGAATCTTTGTATTCTTTTTGTAGTTTTACACTTTCTGTGTCATCAATAAAATAAAGTATTATCATATATTCTGCTTTATTTCTTTTAGATTGCACATATCTTCCAACAATTCGATATGTTTTTTTGTCAATGTCCATTCTTCTTATTATATCTTGATTCGTTCTTTTTTGCTTCTTTTCTATCTCATCTTTGATATCAAAACTTAATTCTTTGATATAGGTATTGATATCAATATTAGCAAATTCAGAAGTGAATTTTGAACTTCTCCATATGACATTTCCATCTGTTTCCATGATAATTAATGGAAAGGGTGAATTAATCAAACTTGTTTTAGCTGCTGAATCTACTGTTAATGTTAAATCCTGTAAAGTTTCAGATATTTCACTCTTTCTTTTGTTATTTGTATAATAACTATAAATTACAATTAGCACAAAAATACAAATATTAGGCAAAATCATATAAGTATTTTTGATTGCTATATATACCAGTAATAGAAATATAATAGCTAAATATATTTTGGTTCTTGATACTAAGGTGTCTAATACTTTTCGATTGGTTTTTGGCATTGTTTTTCTCCTTCTATTTATTCTATTTTATTTTACTAGCAAATAGGCTATTTGTCAAGTTATAACAAGAAAACTGCCATTGGTTCCGGGTTTAAATGGCAAATGGGATTAAGGAAGAACGATTTAGTCAAGTACACTAAATTTATATCCTTCTTGCAAGTAGTAAGAAGCAACCAAAGAAAGTATATAAACCCACTATGACACTTTCAAAACTATCGTTTTGCAAAGATGTCGTGGGCTCTGCGAGGTTTACAAGATTACATAATTGTGATATACTGATTAAGTATTAATATAGAGAAACCAAAAAGAATACATATCTTGGAGGTTTCAACCTCCAAAAATCAATTTTAAGGAGGAAATTTTATGACAATATTAGAAAGACCAAAAGGTAAAGCAACTCAACAAACTTTTGAAAGATTCTATCGGAATGAAAAAATGAAGCTTCTTAAAGTAAAAGTACTATGCATGGTGATTTTTTACATATTTATAATAATGATTCCTTTAATGGCTTTAAATTATAAATTTGAACTTTATAAATTATCCAATTTAGTACAGTTTATTTGTGGCTTGCTTTATTTTATTTTCTACTATGTGCTCTATTTACTTTTAAAAGACAGTTATTTTGCTACAGCAGTATATTTAATCTATCATAAGTGCATTAATTTTTTAGTTTTTCTGCTATATACATGTAAAGGTGAAGCACTTAAAACAAGTGACTTAAAAAAAATCAAATTAAATAACAAAATTTTATATTGTGATATTAGTACAGATGAATGTCAAGGACAATGTTATGCTACTTGTTTTGATATTTTAAAAACTTTAAAATATGGTAAAATTACTTTTTTGGTAATAGGTATTCATTATTATGATGAGCCTTCAATGCATGTATTATATGTAAATAATAATTGGTGTTTTGATACAAATATTCGAATGCAATTCGAATATGAGAAATATCTTAATGAAAATGATACTTGTATTTTTAAAGAATTTGATTATGAATCAATAAAGGGTTTATCATATGAAGAATTTAAACGTATGCATAGAAAAGAAATTGAAAGCTGGTGTACTAAAAATAATTATTTTAGTTTTTCACGTATGTAGAAAAAAACTCAATGAATGAGTGAATAAAACCGAGGCAAATTTGCTCTCGGTTTTATTTACTATATAATTATATTTTCCAAGTTTATTATCATTTACCACTGTATCTATTAAATTAGGTACATTGTTTATTTTAGACAGTCCTTTTTAAATTTTTTAATAAAATGTACTTAATTTATTCTTACTATGATGTTCCTTTTGGCATGGTTAGTTCGGTGCCTGTCCCAAAACTAACCATTAATTACTAATTTGATATTTTGACATCCAATATCCTGGTAATTGTATTTGATTACTATCTCCCCAAGTAAAGGCTTCTGGTATTT
>CARUQW010000021.1:0-17077 GCA_949077355.1 uncultured Clostridia bacterium
TTGCAAAGCAATTTTCTGTGGAATGCTTTATATTATAGGAAGTTCAGAGAACTTTTTTATAATATAAAAAAGGGCTTTCGCCCTTTTAAGTTACACCTTTTACTTTAAAGGTGTATAGATGTTTTACACCCTCCACTTTTTGGAAACCAGCCTTTTTGCAAACCCCGATTAAAGTTTCATTCGTGTCATGAATGCTGATATAGGGGATTTCACCTGTTTCGGATACGAGATGATTGCACAGTGCAGAAATAGCCTCGCTGGTCTTTCTTATTTTGGACCGACGGAATACCTTTATATTCAGACGATTGTGGTTTGCACCAAACACATGAACATAAAAGTTATTTCGATTTTTCTTATAAGTGATGGACCATGTACTATCTCCTGCATCATCAATAAGACTTTCTTTTAAAACAAAATGTTTAGTTTCGAGCCGTGTCATGTATAAAACCACCTTTCTTATATAGTATATAAGTATTGTACTACAAAATTAATTTTATGTCAAATTAAATGCGAAAAAATGTTTGAGAAAATTTAAAAATTCTATTGACTTTTTAATTTGAAGAATATATAATTAGGGTCAAAAATAAAACTTAGAATAGGAGAAAAAAATGCAAAATATATTGGAAGGATTAAATGATAAACAATATGAAGCAGTTGTCAATACAGAAGGACCATGCTTAGTAATAGCAGGAGCAGGAAGTGGAAAAACAAAAGTACTAACCCATAAAATAGCTTATTTAATTGGAGAAAAAGGAGCCAAACCATGGGACATTATAGCCATTACATTTACAAATAAGGCTGCCAATGAAATGAAAGAAAGAATTACAAATCTAGTAGGTGAGGTAGCCAAAGATATATGGATGGGAACATTTCACTCTATTTGTGTACGAATTTTAAGAAGATTCATTGATCGAATTGGATTTGATTCTTCCTTTATTATATTTGACACAACTGACCAAAAAACATTAATAAAAAACTGTTTAAAAGATTTAGGAATTGATGACAAAATGTTTACAGATAGAAGTGTTCTATCAGAAATTAGCAATGCCAAAAATGAAATGTTAGAACCAGAACAATATACAATAAGAGCAAATGGCGACTTTCGAAAAGAAAAAATCGCAACTATATATGAGTTATATCAAAAAAGGTTAAAAGAAAATAATGCTATTGATTTTGATGATATCATAAACTATACCATCAAAATTATGATGGAAAATCCAGACATACTAGAATATTATACAAACAAATTCAAATATGTATTAGTAGATGAATATCAAGATACTAATAAGGCGCAGTTTACATTAATCACATTATTTGCATCTAAAAATGGAAATATTACTGTAGTGGGAGATAATGACCAACGGAATTTATTCATTTAGAGGGGCGGATATTTCTAATATACTAAATTTCGAAAGAGATTTCCCAGGGACTAAAATTATAAAATTAGAACAAAATTATCGTTGTACAGGAAATATTTTGAAAGCAGCGAATAGTGTTATCAAAAATAATGAAGTAAAATACAAAAAAGAATTATGGACGCAAAATGAGGAAGGAAATTTGCCACATATTTACCAAGCAGACAATGAATATGACGAAGGGGCTTACATTGTAGAGCAAATTGAACATTTGAAAAGAGAAGAATATTATAAATATTCAGATTTCACAATATTATATAGAATGAATACGCAATCCAGAGCAATAGAAGATATTTTCAGAAGAGAAAATATTCCTTATAAAATTATAGGTGGATTAAAATTCTATGAGAGAAAAGAAATTAAAGATATTATTGCTTATTTAAGATTAATTCAAAATAGTAGTGATAACTTAAGTTTGAAAAGAATTATTAATGAACCTAAGAGAGGAATTGGAAAAACAAGTTTAGATAAAATAGAACAACTAGCAATTGCAAATGAAATATCTATGTATGAAGTGATTCGAAAAGCAGATGAATATGGATTGAATAGAGTATTTCTAAATTCTAGAGAATTCATTAATATAATCGAAGAACTAAAAGAACAAAAAGAAAAAATGACAATCTCAGAATTAATAAAATTAACATTAAAAAAATCTGGTTATACAAAAGCGTTAGAGCAAGAAAATACCATAGAAGCAGAAAATAGAATTGCTAACTTAGATGAATTTTTAACAGTTGCAATAGAATTTGAAGAAGAATTTGCTGAAAATTCATTAAGCGAATTTTTAGAAGGAATTACATTATCAAGTGATTTAGACAATATGGAAGAACAAGAAGAAATGGTAACACTAATGACGCTTCATAGTGCAAAAGGACTTGAGTTCCCAGTTGTATTTTTAGTGGGAATGGAAGAAGGGATTTTTCCAGGGCATCAATCTATGATGGATCCAACAGAATTAGAAGAAGAAAGACGTTTATGCTATGTTGGAATAACAAGGGCCAAGGAAAATTTATTTTTAACTTGTAGTAAGCAAAGAACTATCTTTGGTTCAACTAGTTACAATCCAGTATCGAGATTTTTACAAGAAATACCAGAAGAATTATTAGAAGGATATGAAGAGGCTTTTGGAAATACATCGAATAAAGAAGGAATCTTTAAAGAATCTTCTTATACTTGGACTTATGGAAGTAAAGATAATGGTAATATTAAAACTTACAAAATTAGTGAGAAAGAGCCAGTAATGGCAGCTAAAAGTAACAGTAATTTTGCTTTCCGAACAGCAGAGAATTTCTTAAATAATCTAGGTAAAAAATCAACAGTAACAAAAACGGTTGATTTATCACAATATGAAGTAGGAGTAAGAGTTTTTCATAAGAAATTTGGAGAGGGAACTATTAATATTGTTGAACCAGAAGGCGAAGATTTAAAAGTAGATATAAACTTTGATAAAGTAGGACATAAGAGATTAATGGCAAAATTTGCTAATTTAGAAATTATTGAATAAAACTGAAAAAAGTAGAGAAAATGGAGAAAGCCATTTTCTCTACTTTTTAAAATTGAAAAGTATAAAATTTAAAAAAAAGGAAACAATAAATTAAGAATATTGAAAAGAAAAGGAGGATAAAAATGGCAGATTTAAACCAAATAGAATTACAACATTTAAGACATTTAATAGGAGCACATGAAACGGCATATCAAAAATTAAATACTTATTCTTCACAAGCAGTAGACCCTCAAATTAAACAATTATTTTCCAAATCAGCGCAAGATGCATTAAATACTAAACAAAAATTAATGACATTTTTAAATAATTAAAAGGAGGTAGAGAAAATGGATGAAAAAACAATGGTAAATGATATATTAGGAAGTGTAAAAGCCGACTTAACAGCTTATCAAACTGCAATATCAGAAGCGGAAAATATGCAATTAAGACAAACTTTTCAACAAATTAGAAATAATGATGAGAGCTTTCAATATGAATTGTTTAAAATAGCACAAACAAAAGGCTATTATGTACCAGCACAAAAAGCAACTACAACAGAAATAGGAACTGTAAAGACAGAATTACAACAATAGGTAAGCAAGATTGCCAGAAGGGACGGACCTTTTTGGCAATTTTTTAATTTTAAAGATATATAAAAATTGTCCTAAAAATGAAATTGAGAGATAAATGAAATAAAAACAAGATAAACTTAAAAAAAAGAAAAAAACTTACGGAAATTGGAGATGCAATCTCTTTGCAAAAAAATATATATTACAATATGATTACAATAGATTTTATATAGAGGAGATTGGTGATAGAAATGTTTAAAAAAGTAATGATACATACAAGAAGAAGTATTAAGTTTGTCGTTCTTTTTATGATTTCTACTTTTTTAATAGTAGGAGCAATAGCCTTCTTATATAAACCTACCTATAGCGTTTTCATGAATGGAGAACAAGTAGGTTACACAGAAAATAAAGCAGAATTACAGCATAAAATTAACAATTATATAGAAAATGGTGAAGAAAGCGAAAATGTAGCATTTGTGCAAGTAGCAAATCTTCCTAGTTATAAATTGTGTTTATTAAAAAAGAATATTGTAACAAATGATGATGAGATTTATGGAAAAGTAAGAGAACAAGGAATTAAATATTATCGTTATTATGCTATTTTGGACAATGAAGAAGAAAAAATATATGTTTCTAATTTTGAAGAAGCAGAAAAAGTAGTCAATGGATTAAAAGAAAAAAATAGTTCTAATATTGAGAAAATTTCTATTGTAGAAAAATATGAAGAAACTAGAAAAGATTTAGTTACTTCAGAAGAGGCAATTTCTAAATTATATGTAGAACCAGTAAAAGTAGTAAAAACAGCAAAGAAGCAAACAACAGGAACAGTTAATACATCTTTAACAACATCAGGAGGAAAAGCTAATATAGGAATTACCCTAGCTAGACCAATATCTGGAATTATTACTTCGAGATTTGGAGTAAGAAGTAGTGTAAGAAGTTCATCTCATACAGGATTAGATATTGCGGCATCAACAGGAACACCAATTGGAGCCGCAGCTTCAGGGACAGTAACATTTTCAGGACGTAAAGGTTCTTATGGAAATATGATTGTTATAACGCATGCCAATGGAGTTCAGACGTACTACGGGCATTGCAGTAGCTTATATGTATCAGCAGGAACACAAGTATCACAAGGACAGACGATAGCTGCTGTTGGATCAACAGGAAACTCAACAGGTCCACATTTACATCTAGAAGTTAGAGTAAATGGAGTCGCTTATAATCCACAAAATTATGTATATTAAAATTTTTGCCAGAAGGGTTCATCCCTTCTGGCAAAAAATCCCTCTAATCCCTTCCAATATCAATAGCGTTCTTTTTTATCAAAACTTTTCCGTGTTCTAATAATTTTGATTCAAAATGTTCTGAAAAAGAAAGAAGTTTTCCAAATTCAGATAAAGCAGAATAGAATAAGTCCATATTTTCATATTGTGTGTTGCTATTTCTTAAAACTAAATAGTAATTATCTTTCCAATGATACAAGGCGATGTTCTTGGCTAATTTAGTAGTGTCTAATTTACGCAAAGACTTAATGTGAGCACAAAAATCATAGAAAGTGTCAAAGTTCTCAAATTGACAAACAATATGTTTACATGTACAAGTAAAAGATTTTCTTTTGGCAATTAGTTTTCTTTTTTTCGTTTCATTATCAGATGAAAACTTGGTTATGGTAAATACTAAAACATCGTCTAGAGAAGAAAAAGCTTCAATTAATAATTTACAACCATCGGTATAAAAATTGGCTTCTTTTTCAGCCTTTTTTAGAATAATTCCAAAAATATCTTGTGTTTCGATTGCTTTTGTCATGATGCTATGTACATTTAAATCTTTTAATGGTAATTCATCTGAATTTATAATAACACGAATTTTGTTTTCTGTAAGTTTTTCAATTTTCATAAAGATAACTTCCTCCTCAATCTCTATTAATTATATTATACTACTTCTATTATTATATGGAAAGCCACAATTTTTGGTAATTAAAATGTGAAAAATTGAGTAATTTACTTGAAAAAAATGTTAAATCAAGATATAATACCAAAAGTAGAATAAAAATGCAATAGCCGTAAGAAGAAAAGGAAAAATGGAGGGATAAAAATGGCAACAAAAGAGAAAAATATATGGATTTTATTAATATTTATATTATCAGGATTAGTAGTAGGGGGACTATTAGGAGACTTAGCGTCAAAAGTGGATTGGCTTTGGTGGTTATCTTACAGCCAAAGTTTTGGATTAGAAAATCCAATTGTATTAGATTTAAGTGTCATGAAAATCACTTTTGCATTAATGTTTAAAATTAGTATATCAAGTATCATTGGAATGGTACTAGCGATATTTATTTATAAAAAAGTATAAGGGGCAATCAGGACAAGAAAGGAACGGTTTATTTGTCAATTCGAATAAAAGAATTACCAGAATTAGAAAGACCTTATGAGAAATTAGAATGGTATGGTGAAAAGGCATTATCAAATGCAGAATTATTAGCCATTATCATTAAGACTGGAAACAAACAAGAAACTTCTGTACAGTTAGCACAAAAAGTATTAAATTTAAGTGATACAAAAACAGAAGGAATTAATTTTTTACGAAATGTAACAATAGAAGAATTGATGAAAATCAAAGGGATTGGAAGAGTAAAAGCAATACAACTTAAAGCAATAGGAGAACTAGCTAATCGAATGACAAAACCAAGTAATGTGAAAAAAATCACGATAAAGACACCCTATGATTTAGCTAAAATCATAATGGAAGAACTAAGATTTCAAAATAAAGAAATAGCAAAAATAGTTATATTAAATAATAAAAATGAAATTTTAAAAATAAAAGATATTGCCATGCGGAGGTACTAATTTTGCTAATCTTTCGATGAAAGATGTATTAGAAGACCCCATTAAAATGGGAGCACCTAAAATCATTTTAGTTCATAATCACCCAACAGGTGATGCTACGCCAAGTCAGCAAGATATCGAATTTACAAATCATTTGTATGAGGCAGCCAACCTATTGCAAATACAATTATTAGACCATTTAGTTATTGGAAACAAAACATATACCAGTATTTTTTCAAAAATGGTTCAAGATACAAAAGACTAGAAGAAAAAGAGTTAGGAAAGGAAAGAAATGAAATGAAACTTTTTACATTTGGATCAAAGGATATAGGAATTGACCTAGGGACAGCTAACATTTTAGTAACTTTAAAAGGAAAAGGAATTGTATTAAAAGAACCATCTGTTGTTGCGATTGACAGAAAAATAGGAAATATTATGGCAACCGGAAATGAAGCAAAAGACATGCTTCGGAAGAACACCAGACCAAATTAAAGCAGTAAGACCTTTAAAAGATGGTGTGATTGCAGACTTTACAGCAACACAATTAATGCTTAAAAATTTAATTGAAAAAGTAAGTAGAAGGTATAATGTAGGAAAACCAAGAGTAGTAGTTGGAGTGCCTTCAGGGATTACAGAAGTAGAGGAAAGAGCAGTAGAAGAATCCGTTATTCAAGCAGGGGCAAAAGAAGTATATCTAATTGAGGAACCAATGGCAGCAGCGATTGGAGCATCTTTAGACGTAGGAGAGCCAAGTGGAAGTATCATTGTAGATATAGGAGGGGGAACCACAGAAGTAGCTGTTATTTCACTAGGCGGAGTTGTTGTAAGTCATTCTTTACGTGTAGCAGGAGATGAACTAGATGAAGATATCGTAAATTACATTAAACGTGAGATGAATTTAGCAATTGGAGAAACAACAGCAGAACAAATAAAAATGCAAATTGGATGTGCCATGCCATTAATGACAGAGATGTCAATGGAAGTAAGAGGAAGAGATTTAACAGATGGATTACCTAGAAATATTATTGTAACTTCAACTCAAATTGAAGAAGCAATCAAAGAATCTGTTACAAAGATTGTTGAAATTGTAAAGATAACTTTAGAAAAAACACCACCAGAATTAGCATCTGACATCATGGAAAAAGGAATTGTGTTAGCTGGAGGAGGAGCCTTAATCCAAAACTTGGACAAACTATTAAGCGCTGAGACAGGAATGCCAGTGTATATAGCAGAAAACCCATTAGATTGTGTAGTTAAAGGAACAGGGAAAACCTTAGAAGATTTAGAAAGATTAAAGACTGTATTGATTAATGGCAGAAGGAGAAAATAAGAGTAAGGAGTAAAAAATGTATCGAAACAAAAAAGCTGGAATGATAGGGATTATCATAACTATTATTATTTTAATATTAATTGTTATTTTTTCAAATGGAGAATCGAATCATTCTTTTTTTGAGAATGTAGCTACTAATTTGGTCATGCCAATTCAAAATGGATTAACTTATTTAAAAAATAAAATTAGTGGGAACAATACATTTTTTACAGATATCAACAATTTGAAAGAAGAAAATAAATCCCTAAAAGAAAAAAACAGTGAATTAGAGCAATCATTGAGGGAACTGGAAAATATCAAAACTCAAAACGAGACATTAAAAGAATATTTAAATTTAACAGAAAAATATGGTGAATACAAAACCATACCAGGCTATGTGATTAATAAAGATATTAGTAATTATTCTAAGACGATTGTTATTAATTTAGGAAAAAAAGATGCTATTCAGGAAAATATGACAGTAATTGGTGATCAAGGATTAGTAGGACATGTTGTCTCTGTAACAGATACAACAGCTAAAGTACAAACTATTATTGACACAGCCAGTTCAGTAAGTTGTTCTATGAGTACAACCAAAGATAGTATTGTATGTAAAGGAACATTAGACGATAAATCATCCTTAAAAGCAATGTATATTCCAACAGAAGCTAATATTATCCAAGGAGATAGTATTGAAACATCTGGATTAGGAGGAATTTATCCAAAAGGAATTCATATAGGAACTGTTAAAAAAGTTACGAATACACAAAATATGACAGATCGATATGCATTAGTGGAAACAGCAGTAGATTTTGATAAATTAGATACGGTGTTAGTTATCACCAATCAATAATAAAGCAAGGGAGGAAATCAATTGAAAAAGACAGTGATTAATGTTTGTTTAAGTTTAACAATTATTTTAATTTATTTTTTGCAAGCAAACTTTTTCAGTTGGTTTACAATAGCAGGAATAATGCCAAACCTATTTGTAATAGCAATATTATTTATAGGTTTGTTTGGCACGAGAACAATGGGAGCAATTTATGGATTAGTAGTGGGAATCTTGTTAGATTTAATCATTGGAACCAAAGTAGGAATTTATAGTATTGGATTAGGTTTGATAGGATTTTTAGCAGGTGTGTTCGACAAAAATTTTTCAAAAGATAGTAGAATGACGATTATGGTAATGGGAGTGGTAGCAACAGCTGCTTTTGAAGTTTTAGTTTTTTTATTGAACTATGTTTTTTTGGCTACTAATATAGAAATTGTAAACTTTGTTAAAATTTTAGTAATAGAAGTTATCTATAATCTAATTTTAACCATTATCTTATATCCGTTAATACAAAAATTTGGTTATTATATTGAAAATGAATATAAGGGCAATAAAATCTTAACAAGATACTTTTAATAAAATTTAATTATATTTTTCTTTGTAACAATTCGGGGGGACCAATAAGCTACAGTCTGTTATTTATTACAGACTGTGCGATATTGGGAGTTACAAATAAAAATATAATTAAATTTATAATATAGTTTTAAGAAAGAAGGTGATATTTTGGTAGGAAGAAAATCTACAAAAAAAGCAAATATAAATTTAAGATTTAACATTTTAACTGTTTTAATTTATATTGTTGGAATTATTCTAATTGCCAAATTATTCAGCCTTCAAATTGTACATGGAGCAGAATATAGGGAGCAATCTAATACAAGACTAACGAGGGAAAGTACATTAGAAGCATCTAGAGGAGCTATTTTAGATAAAACAGGAATCCCATTAGTTACTTCGAAAATGGAATTTTCTTTAGAAATGTACAAAAGTAAAGTAGATACTGAAACACTAAATGCATCTATATTAAATATGATACAAGTATTAGAAAAATATGAATGTTCTTATTCCAATCTATTTCCAGTCAATATCGACCCATTTGAATTTACCATAGCAGACGAAACACTAAGTAAATGGAAAAAAGAGAATAATATTAATGAGGAAATGACAGCAGAGCAAGTATTCTATAAATTCAAAGATAAATATAAAATTCAAAATACAGACATGCAAGAAATTAGAAAAATAATAGCAATTCGTTATTTAATTGCACAAAAAGGTTATAGTAGTACAAAATCAGTAACAATTTCAGAAGGAATACCACGAGAAGCAGTAGCAGAATTTAGTGAAAGTTCCGAAAAATTTGCGGGTATTAATATTGTAGTGCAACCAGTAAGAGAATATACTTCAGGAAATTTAGCTTCCCATATTTTGGGGTATGCTGGAAAAATTAGTAGTGAAGAATATGAAAGCAGAAAAAATTATTATAGTCAAAACGATTTAATAGGAAAAACCGGAATTGAAAGTGTATTTGAAGAATACTTAAAAGGAAAAAATGGAACCAAGCAAATTGATATGGCAGTAGATGGAACAACAACGGCGGAATATATTGCAAAAGAAGCAATAGCAGGGTCAGACGTAGTTCTTACCATTGATGCGAACCTTCAAAAAATAACAGAAAATGCTTTAGCAGCTAATATACAAAAAATAGCAACAGGAGGTTTTGGAAAGGCCTATGATGCAAGAGCTGGTGCAGCAGTTGTAATGAATGTAAATTCAGGAGAAGTTTTGGCTATGGCCAGTTATCCTGATTATACGCCAGCAGACTTTGTTGGAGGAATTAGTAATGAGAATTGGGAAAAGTATAGAGATAATGAAGCAAAACCATTGGTTAATAAAGTAACACAAAATTCCTATTCGCCAGGTTCAACGTTTAAAATGGTAACAGCAATTGCAGGATTAGAATCAGGGGTTATTAATTTAAAAACAACCATTAATGATACAGGAATCTATACAAAATATCGAGATTATCAACCAAGATGTTGGGTATATACAGATTACCATAGAGGTCATGGATATTTAAATGTATCAGGAGCGATTGAAAAATCTTGTAACTATTTTTTCTATGAAACTTCGGACAGAATGGGAATTGATAACCTAGTAAGAGTCGCAAGATATTTTGGTTTAGGTTCTAAAACAGGAATTGAATTGCAAAGTGAAACAGCGGGAGCGTTGGCAAGTAAAGAAACATGGGCAAAATTACATCCCAATGAACCGTGGGGACCAGGAAATGCATTACAAGCTGCTATCGGGCAAAGTGACAATGAATTTAGTCCATTGCAAATGGCGAAATATATTAGTATGCTTGCCAATGGTGGAAAGAAAGTAGATGTTAGTATTGTAAAAACAATTCGAAATGCAGATGGTTCAGAAGCATCAAGAGAAGAAATTAATCAATTTGTTAATAAAAAATTAGGATTAGAAGAAGACAATGCAGAAGATTTAGCGATTAATCAAAGCCATTTAAATGCAGTACTAGAAGGAATGAAATCAGTTACCAGTGATAGTGGAGGAACTGCTTATGTTAGATTTAAAGACTTTAACATTAGTGTAGGTGGAAAAACTGGTTCAGCAGAAGCACCAAACAATAAAGTACATGCATGGTTTGTAGGTTTTGCACCATTTGAAAATCCTGAAATTGCGATTGTTGTAATGGTTGAAAATGGAGGACACGGAAATTATACAGCAGAAGTAGTAAGAGATATTATGGCAGAATATTTTGGTATGAATACACAGAATGTAGAAGAAAATATGGATGCAATACCTTATGTTGAAATTATGCAATAAAAAATTGAAAGAAGGATGTAAAAATGAAAAATTGTGTTAGTATTAATTTAAAGAAAAATGAAATTGTTATTAAATTAAGTGACGAAGCGGAGCAAATTGAAATCATAGAAGCTTTGAAAAAAAAATTAACAGAATTAAAAAAACTATATAAAGATGAAAAAACACCAATCATGGTAACTGGAAAAATATTAAAAAATAAAGAAATTGATGAAATCCAAGAACTAATAAAAAGTAAGATTGATGTAGAAATAGAGTTTGATATGCCAAAAAGTTTGGGACTTCATAGTATCAAAAAAACGTTTGAAAAAGAAATAGCCATTTCAGAAACAAAATTCCATAGAGGTTCTTTGCGTTCTGGACAAAAAATGGAATCAGAAGGAAGTTTGGTTATCATTGGTGATGTTAACTCAGGAGCAGAAGTGATGGCATCAGATAACATCATCGTATTAGGAGCTTTGAGAGGATTAGCCCATGCAGGAGCAAAAGGAAATAAGCAAGCTATTATAGCTGCTGGACTAGTAGATACAGTACAAATTAGAATTGCTAATATTGTAAAAGAAATTGATCGTGATGAAGAACCTATGCATAAACAAGCCTATGTGAGCATTGAACATGATAAGATTATAATTGAATAAAATTAGCCAAGCAGTAATAAAATTAAAGCAATAAAAAGCATTTCATCTTGAACACCTTCTTGATATAAGAAAAATAATAAACCAAGAATAATGATATCATCTAGATACAATTGGATGCCTAATATTTCAAAAATTGGTTCCTCAATATCGTTGAAAAGCGGATTTTTGAAATTAATAGGACCAAAGGAGTAAAATCTAGATGATTTTTCATTTTTTTCAGAGGTGGTGTCAGAAGTTTTAGTGGTTTCTTCTATGAAATTGATATCTTTGTGTGAAGATTTGTCCTCAAGTGGATAGTGCTTACTCATATGCGTTGAATAAGGTCTATAATATTGATAATAATGATTATTATAAAAACTAGCCATTATGAGGACTCTCCTTGTTATTATCTTTGAAAATATCAGCAATTTTAGCAATATTCATTAAATTAGCATATTGGTCCAATTTTCCTTTTTTTTCTTCACGTAAATAAGGCTTTAAAGAATATAACAAATTGGATCTAGGGTCATTTGATTGGTTTAATTTTTCCATAACAGATTTCATTTTTAAAATGGTATTCATATCAATTTGACTAAAGTCAAAATTGTTATTGTTGGAAGTATTAGAAGAGTTATTGTTAGAAGAAGTATTAGAATTATTTTGTGACATCATAGAAGAAAAATTTTGTATCATTTCTGGTGGTATTTGGGAAATTACATCATTTAACTCTCCCTTATTCATCATATCTTTTAGTTTATTCATTGTATTTTCGTCAAAATTTATATTATTCAAATTAATCACCTCTGTTATTATTATATGAGAGAATATAAAAAACTTTCCTATTTATACTTTAGAAAATATAGTAATTTTATTAAACAGTCATGTGTTAACAATACATTGACATAACTTTTCTAAGACTGATAAAATTCAAACAATAAAATAAAAATATTGACAATAATTGTATAAATTGATAGTATAAAAAAGACTTTAGATATTTATAAAATTTACAAAAGAAAGGAATGAAATTTATGTTCAAAAGAAAAGAAAGAGGAATTACTTTAATTGCATTAGTAATTACAATTATTGTACTTTTAATTTTAGCAGGAATATCAATTGCATCATTAACAGGAAAAAATGGTATATTATCAAAAGCAAACATTTCAAAAACTGAAACAACCAAAGCAAATGCTGAAGAACAAGTACGAATAGCAGTAATGGGAAGTTATGATTCAGATGGGAAATTAGATATCAATCAGGTAAAAGATAACCTAAAAAAAATACAAGGTCAAGTGTCTGTATCAGATACAGATGGAGATTTTCCAGTAATAGCAATAGTAGATGGCTATAAATTTATAATTAATGGAGATGGAAACATTACATCAGAAGGATTAACACATATTATTAATACAGGTGATGTTACTGTAACTAATAAAGATGGTAGTACAATTCCACCTGTTGGAGCTGATGAAGGAACCGAATTGAAAATTACATTTACAGCTAGTGTAGAAAAGGGAACTATTACAAATGTAGAACCAGGAACTGTACAAGATGGACAAATAACCTATACAACAACAGGAACAGAAAAAGAAGTAGTATTCAAAATAACAGGACAAGTAGGAAATGACACTTGTGAAACATCATTTTCTGTATCATTAGAAAAATATTATATGAAATCTGAATTAAAAGCTAGTGATATTGCAAAATTTCCAGATAGTTTTTATGGTTCAGAAGTAACAGGATATTCTTGTACTAGCAAAGGAGTATCTAAATGGAGAATTTTTTATGCAGATGATAGTAATATTTACTTAATAGCTGATGATTATATACATTATACAAATATTCCAAATAGTAAAGGTGGACATGCACCATCTAGATATAACGATTATATTATAACTTTTGATACTTTATATAATGATTATTCAGGAAGTGCATGGATTTTAAACAATAGTTTAGCTAAAAATTGGTTAAATCAATATTTTAACTATACTCCTGATAATGGTGCAAGTTATCCAAATAGAACCCGAACAAGTCCTAATATCAAAGCAGTAGCTTATTTAATGGATACTAATATATGGAGTATCTATGCAGGAACTAATCAAGCTGATTATGCTATTGCAGGACCTCCTATTGAAATGTATTGTAAATCATATAAACAAACTCATCCAACTAGTAATATAAGCTGTGATGTTACAGGAACAAATGGATATAATTACTATAATGGAAGTGGATTGGCTAGTGATTATAATCAGATTTATGTAAAACCAACTAACGCTAAAGCTTATGCAACTTGGATTGCTTCTCCTGCTTCTTCAAATGAAGGTGTACTTTTACATGTAACTTATGAAGCTAATTTAAATACTCCTACTTATAATGCTTATTATCCAGGTTTTCGACCAATAGTTTGCTTAAACTCTGAAAAAATATTGAAGAAAACAGGTAAAGAAATATATGCATTACAATAGCATAGATGTTAACCTGAAATAGAAAAATAAAAGATATATAGAGATAATTTAAAATAAAAATCGTTTTAGACCTAAAGCGATTTTTTATTTAAAGAATATAAAATTTTACAATTTCTGTAAAAAACAGGAAATTTTATTGACATAAGGTATAAAAAATAGTATAATTAATATACTAAAAGAGTAGTCTATTTAGATTACTAATAGGAAGTTCTTACCTAAAAAGAGAACGTTTTAAAATTAGGTAAAGTTCAAGCCTTATAAATGACTGATTTAAAATTAGGTAATGCTTAAGCCTTATAAATAAGCAGTTTTAAAATAGGGGGGTACATTTGAAAAAGTGTACTCCTTATGTTTTAATAGGAAATGAGGAGAAATGAATTAACCATACATTGACATAATTCTTCCATGACTGATAAAATTCAACCAAGAAAATAAAGGAAGGAGGAAAAACAGATGAAAAATAAAGGAATTACTTTAATTGCATTAGTAATTACAATAATTGTATTATTAATTTTAGCAGGAGTCAGTATAGCAACTTTAACAGGACAAAACGGAATACTAAGTAAAGCTACTAATGCAAAAGAATACTCGATTATGGCAGAAGAAATTGAAATTATTAAAATGGCTTATGCTAATATTTTAACAGAACATAAGGTAGAGGGAGAGGAGCTTTCTAGTGCTAATTTACAAGAAAAAATTAATCAATTTAAATCAGCAGTAGTGGAAGAAGTGACTGAAATACCAGAAGATGCTACAATAGTTGATAATGGACTTTCTAGTGGAACAATAGGTAAAATAACTATGGAAAATGTTTATTATATTTACTTAGACAGTTCTATGAAAAAGTTTTATATAGAATTATATAAAGATACAGAATTAGTGGAAACATTAACCTTCCATTTTGGAGAGGATATTAGCTTTATTGGTAATTGGTTTTATTCCAAATATTGTATAGGATTGGAGAACGTAGATCAAGTCATAACGTTTCCAGGAGGATATCAAATAGCAAATTATTTTTTTACTTATAAAACGAAAGAATATTCAATGGAAGTAGTATTTGATACTGATGAAGGTAGTACAGGTGAGGGCGATTTGAAAGAAGGAAAGATTTATAAAGCGTATCAACTAGGAGAATAATAATGATGATAATAGCAAAAATATTAAAAACTTAAGTTAAATTTCTGACTATGAAATGAACTTAAGTTTTTATTTGAATAAAAAAATTAACATAAGGCGCATTTTTTCTCCTGAAACCATTGAAAAATCAATAAAAAAGGTGTATAATAAAAAGTGATTATGTATGAAATATTACAAAATGTAACAAAAAAATAATATAAAAGCATAATGAGCAATTTCCGTAAAGACAAAACATACATAACCAACAAAAGACGAAAAATAAAAATTGATTTATTTTAAGAAATGTATATATAATATAGTAGAAGAATTGGGTAAAACAAAATGCCTGAAGATAAGGAGGATACTATGAAAAACAAAATTTTTAAAATTAGTATTGTTTTAGTTATGATAATGACCATGACTATGACGAATTTTATTTTTGTGGGAGCTAACTTAATCAGTTATGCAGCAGATGAAATATCTACCAACCATAAAAATGTAGAATTCGAAACCTATTTCAAAGAAGGAGAGGAAGAGGCTCTTTATTTACGTGTCAATGTAAAAAAAGAAGGCTATTTTAATGGAGAAATAACATTAGGAGATAGTAATTTTGCAGTAAAAGAAGCACAAAGTGCCTATGTTAATCGAATTGAAAATAATACCATTTATTTAAATCAAATGAATGCCGGAACAACAGAAGAAATAAAGGTAGTAATTGAGCCAATCAAAAAAGAAACTTTTGAAATTGGTTTATTAACTATGACAACAAAAGTTTCATTAAGCGGTATTTATCGAGATAGCACAGAAAGAGACATTAAAATTCAAGCCAATCGAGATGTTGCTTATCAAATAAAAGAAAATAATACAAATGATAATGCAAAAAATGAAATTAGAGTGATTACAAACAAAATTGTAAAAATGGATGGACAAGAAAAAAGATTAATCCAATTCTCTTATCATGTAGGGCTAAAAGAAAACAACTATCCAATTCAAGAAATAAATGCGAAAATAGCATTACCAACAGTAAAAGGAAAACAACCAAAAGTTGAAACAATGGAATATTTAAATAATATGACGTCTTTCGAAAAACAATTAGAAGAAACCAACTTACAACTAATATTAAAAAATGAAGCAGATAAAGATGGAATGGCAAAATGGAAAACAGAAGGAGACGAAAATATTATTATAACATGTATCTATGATGATACTGGAAAAGTAGAAAATACAGCAGTAAAAGTAGAAGAAACACTTAAATTATACAATCAAAAAGAAATCAAAGCAGAAGATGTAATAGAAATACCAGAAGATGAATTAGATTCTACCATTGAAGTAAATGCTAAAAATGAAGAAGACGTGATTTACAAAGGAAAATTAAATGCAGGAATAGAAAGAAATTATAAAAGTACAACACAAGTAAGAGTGAATTTTGCAAAAGCAATTACAAACATTGAAATAGAAGAAGAGAATAGTCAAAATATTGGTAAAGTTACCTATCGTAGAACAACGATTGCAAAAGAACAATTTGATAAAATATTCGGACAAAATGGAACCATAACCATTTATGACCAAGACGAAAATGTAGTAGAAACAATTACCAATGCAACACCTAGA
>CARUQW010000021.1:17087-24722 GCA_949077355.1 uncultured Clostridia bacterium
TTGTTAATTATGAAGGTAAAGATGTTACAAAAATTAATCTTCAAACAACAGCACCAGTAGAAAATGGAGTTTTAACTCTAAATCATGTAAAAACGATTCATGCAGATGAAAATACTGAAAAAATAAAAGAGGCAACTGAGTTAAGAAGCAAAGTTGTAGTCAATGGAAAAGAAGTAGAAGCCGTAACAAAACTAGAAAATGCTACTACAAAAGCAACCTTAGAAGTAAACAAAGAAAGTTTATCAACAGTTGTAGGAAATAATGTGGAAATCAAAGCGATTTTAGCATCAAATGATGAAAAATATGATTTATATAAAAATCCACAAATTGCGGTAGAATTACCAGAAGAAGTAGAAAATATTACAATTAATAGTATGGACATTTTATATGATAATGAATTAAAAATAAAAGATTATCAAGTAAATGGAAGAATGGTAAACATTGCTCTTGAAGGAGAGCAAACACAATACAAAGAAACAGTAGAAGGTGCTACTGTTGTCATGAATGCAAATATTGATGTTAATCGTAAAGCGACAACCAAAGACGAAGAAATCAAAATGGAATACCAAAATGGTGAAATCGGAAATACAGCGAAAGCAATTAAAATTGTAGCGCCAACAGATTTGACTCCTATTTATAGCATGCATGATTTAAATGTAGAGACATTAGGACAAGAACAAGCAAAATCAATTCTAATCCAAAGAGGAGCAGAAGAAAAACAAATCGAAACACAAATTGAAATCATTAACAACAACCAAGATGATATCGAAAATGTTAAAATTCTAGGAGAATTCCCAACAGATGTTAATAACAGTAATATGGGAATTGAAGTTATACAAGGAATTCAATTACAAGGAATTGAAAATGCAAAAATTTATTATTCTGAAAATGCAAAAGCAACAGATGACCTACAAAATTCAGAAAACGGATGGACAGAAGAAATTATAGATAGTAGCAAAGTAAGTAAATATTTGATTGAAATCAATACAATTGCTTCACAAGGAAGTATACAAGGAACTTATACTTATAAAATACCAGCTAACCTAGAATATAATCAAACAGCTAAAACAAGTTATAAGGTAAAATATACCAATAGTAACACAAAAGTAGAAAGTGAATTAGCATCTACTAATATCGAAATGCAAACTGGTATTGGACCAAAAGCAGAAACAAAATTAATGGCAACAGCAGGAGGAAAAGAAATTAGTGGCGCTGTAAGAAATGGAGAAGTAATTCGATACAAAATAGAAGTGGCTAATACAGGTTCAGAAGAGATTACAAATGTTAAAGTTACTGGACAAGTACCAGAAGGTACTACGATGGTGGTACCAGAAGAAGATTATGAATACACAGGGGCTTCTTATTACGAAGAGTTAGAAAATAAAACTTATGAAGCAATTATAGAAAATTTGAAACCAGGTGAAGTTGTCTACCAAGAATATGAAGTTAGAGTAAATTCTAATACAGCAAAAGGAACAACACTAAGTAATACAGCAGAAATACATTATTTCGATGTAACGAAAAAATCACAAGAAGTAAAAAATGTAACAGAAGTTGGAAACGTAAGAGTTAGTGTAAAACGTATCACAGATAGAAACATAGACTTATATACAACTGGAGTTGTACAATATTTTGCTATGATAGAAAATATTTCAAATAAGAAGCAAGAAAATGTTAAAGTACAAACGAACCTTCCAAAAAACTTAGAAGTAGAAGTATTAACACTATATACAGGAATGGAAAAAGAAGAAGGGGAAGCATATGTAATCGGATTAGAAGAACAAGCAGAAATCCCAGAAACAACACAAAAAACAGAAGGAAAAGAACTAAAAACAGAAATATTAAATTATCAAGATGAAATTAATATTGGAGCCTTAGAACCAGGAGAAACTAAAGTTTTAAGTTACGATATGTTAATTAACAACAAAGATAACAGTAACCAACCAATTGATTTCTCAGTTACTGCTAAATTAGGAAAAGAGCAATATCAATCCAATAGCTGGAAAGATAATGTAAATAGTATGGAAATAGGAATTTCTATGAAAGCAGAACCATCTAGCCAATACTTAAAAGCAGGAGATGTAGTAGAATACACAATTGTAGTCGAAAATAAAACTAATACGGATACAACAGGATTAAATATCAAAGATTCTATTCCATCAGCTTTAACCATTCAAAAAATTACGCAAGATGATAAAGAAATCGAAGGAATTGAGGGAAATGAACTTGACTTACCAATAAGAATGAATGGAAATGCTACTACAACCATTAAAATCGAAGCAGTTGTTAATTACTCTGAGGGAAGAGTAAAAGCAGAAGCAATTACAAATGTTGCTTATGCAGAAATTTATGGAGAAAAAGTGGCAACTACTTCAGAAATTAATCATATTATCGAAGCAAACGGAAAAGCAACTGAACCGGGAAAAGAAGATGACAACAAAGTAGATAATAATGATGTAGCAAAAGGAACAAAAACTATTACTGGTATTGCTTGGTATGATGAAAATGCAAATGGACAAAAAGACCAAGGTGAAAAATTATTAAGCAATATTAAAGTAAGATTATTAAATACACAAACTGGAAACTTTGTAAAAGAAGAAAGTGGAGAAACATTAGAAGCAGTTACGAATGAAAATGGTATTTATGTATTAGATAAAATAGGAAATGGTAAATATATTGTAATTTTTGATTATGATAATTCACAATATGCATTAACCAAATATCAAGTAGAAGGTGTAGCAGAAGCAGAAAACTCAAATGCCGTAGTAAATGAATTGACAATCGAAGGAGAAAGAAAACAAGTAGCTTCTACGGATATATTAGAAGTACAAGATAACAATATTGCTAATATTAATATCGGATTCATTAAATTACAAAACTTTGATTTAGAATTAAACAAATATGTAAGTAAAATACTAATTCAAAATGCAAAAGGAACAACAGTAAAAGAATACAATAATGAAACAATGGCAAAAGTAGAATTAGATGCTAAAGCAATCAATGGCTCAATGGTTATTATTGAATACAAAATTGATGTAACCAATAAAGGGGAAGTAGAAGGATATGCGAAGAAAATAGCAGATTATGCATCAACAGAATTAAAATTCAGTTCTGAATTAAACAAAGATTGGTACCAAGTAGGAGATACATTGTATACAGCAAGTTTAGCAAATGAAAAAATCAAGCCAGGAGAAACAAAGACAGTTACCTTAACCTTAACAAAAGCAATGACAGAAAATAATACTGGATTGGTAGCTAATACAGCTGAAATTGCAGAAGACTATAATGAATTAGGAATTGCTGATGGTAATTCTACACCAGGAAATAGAGTAAAAGGGGAAAATGACTTTGGACTAGCAGAAGTAGCATTAAGTATTCGAACTGGTGGAGTTGTATATGTAAGTATAGCGATTGCAATTGTTGTTGTACTTGCTGGAGCAGCAGTAATTATGATAAAAAAGAGAAAAGAACAAGAGAAAAAATAGAGAAAGAAAGGAGGTAAAATACAATGAGTAAAATAAAGAAAATAGCAATTAGTGCTATGGTAGGGATGATGACATTATTAGGAATTGCTACAACAGTAAATGCTTATTATGTAGGACAAGATATAGATATTAGTTACAATCAATATCTTAACAATGGGAATATCTATTGTGTGGAGCACCATCAGGCATTAAAAGAAAACAATTCTTATACGATTATTTCACAAGTAAAAATTGAAGGAAATAAATCAACAGACCATACAGGAAAAACACAAACTAGCTGGCATAATGCGAAATTGGCTTATATCTTATCACAAAATAATGGTAGCTCAAAAAGTAGTGGACCAGTAGCCAATGCAATATGGAATTATATGTATACATGGCTAAGAAATGTTGGACAAAACCATGCAGGATTATATGCTGGTTTCTCAAATGGTGTAGCAGGTTCTGCAACATCATTAGATACTACATCTAGTAATTATGCAAATAACTTAGGAGATACTACACAAATAAAAGATAATACGAATAAAAGTAATATAAAAGTAGTAGCTTATCAAAAAGATAATAATAGTTATATGAGGGTAGGACCATTTAATTGGTCTTTCCCAGGAACGATGCAAAAGGTAACAGCAGACGACCAAGATGGAAAACAAATTAGTGGACTTTTATACAGTAGTTTTAACGGAAACAATGAATCTTGGTATGGTGTAGATGGAATTAAATCAGGAAGAGATTTTTATATCTCTGTACCAATGGATACAAGTATTAGTAAAATTACTAAAATAACAGGGCAAGCAAAAGCAACACAAAAAGGAGTTAACATTTGGTTCTTACAAGCAAAAGCTGGTTATAAACAAAATCTAATTATTCGAGAGCCATATGAGGCACCAGTTGATATTACAACTACCTTCGATTATAACATTTCAACACAAGGACATTTAAAAGTAATTAAAGTAAATAAAGACAACCAGGAATTTAAATTACCAGGAGTAGGATTCTACATTCAACATAAAGAAACTGGTAAATATGTAAAACAAGATGGAAACGGAAAAATAAGCTATGTAGAAAAAGCAGAAGCAACCGAATTTATAACAGATAGTAAAGGTGAAATTCTAGTTAAGAACTTAATTGTAGGAACATATGTAGCTTATGAAACAAAAAATCCAAATTATGGATATGAATTTATAACAGATGGACAGGAAAAAGAAATTGTTGTAGATAAAACAACAGACTTTACTATTCCAAATAAGCAAATCTATGTTAAATTATCTGGTTATGTATGGGTAGACAAAGCAGATGGAAAGGGACCAGAAAGAAATGACCTATATAAGAATCCAGTAAATGGGGTACAAGATGCAAATGATATACTATTTAATGGAATTACGGTAAGACTAAAAGATAGAACAACAGGACAAACGGTAATGGAAACCGTAACATCTAAATTAGACCGTTACAAAGATTCTGTTAATGATGGAAATGGTGAATACTTATTTATGGATGTATTAATCGAAAAATTAAAAGATTATTACATTGAATTCCAATATGATGGATTAACCTATACAAATGTAGTTCCATATATTGAACAAGATCGTGGTTCAAAAGCTGCAGAAAGTGAAGAAGAAAGAGATAATTTCAATAAGAACTTTAGTGTTGTAGAAGGTGAAAGTAAAAACACAGGATTTACAAGAGATGCCAATGGAAATAGAAAACATGACCTATCTTATCATATTGATGAAGTAAAACAAGAAGCAACTTTAATTAACAATGGTCAATATATCATAACAGCCAATACGGATGTACCAGACTATAAAGTAAGAAATCACTTTACTTATGGACAAGAAGAAGTAAAATATATCAATCTTGGATTATATGAAAGGTCACAACCAGACATTGCGTTAGGAAAAGACTTAGAGAATGTTAAGGTAGCAGTCAATGGTTATGAACATACTTATTTCTATCGTCAAAGATATGCAAACCAAGGAGAATATACAGGAACAGGATTTAATGTAGGTGTTAAATTCAAAGATAAATATTCAGGTTCTTATACAAGAGCAATTTATAAATCAGATTACGAATACATAAATGAAGAAGAAAAAGATAAAGAATTAAAAGTATACATTACTTATGAAATCAAAATGCTACAAGCTAACATCAATTTAAGAGCACGAGTAAATAGTATTGTTGATTATTTTGATAGTAATTATGATATCGTACAAGCGGGAACAGGTCTAAACGAAAAAGGAGAAATCACAGGAAACTTAGAATATACAACACCAGAAACTTATAATCAAAATTATAAGAAAGTTGTGATTAATAATCATACAGACTTAGAACCTCAGAAAGAAAATTCTATTTATGTACAATTTGCTCTAAATAGAGAAGCGGTTATAAAAGTTCTAAATGGAAAAGAAAACTTAGATAATGTAGCAGAAGTTAATTCTTACTCAATCTTTGATGCAGAAACAGGAAAAATATATGCTGGAATTGACCACAACTCTAATCCTGGAAATGCTGTACCAGAAGATAAACAACATGAAAATGATACGGCAACTAGCCCAGCCTTAACATTAGAATTAGCAGATGCAAGAGAAATGGCAGGAAAAGTATTCTTAGATGAAACATCAGGAGAATTAATGACAGGAAAAGTTCGTCAAGGTAGTGGAGCCTATGAAGAAGGAGAAAAAGGAATTGAGGGAGTAGACATTACGCTTACGGAAAATACAGGAAGCGGAAAAGTATATACAGCCAAAACAGATGCCAATGGAGATTTCTTTATTGCCAATTATATACCAGGTGATTACACACTAACTTATACATGGGGTGATAAGACTTATACGGTACAAGATTACAAAGGAACCATTTATGATAGTACAAGAGACCAAAATAATAAAAACTGGTATAAGGAAAATGTTGAAACTAGATTAAGTGATGCAATGGATAATTACCAAATGAGATTAAAAATCGATGACGAAATAAAGAAAATAACAAATGGAACAACGACAACCAAAGAGAAAATGGATTCAACAACTCCAACGATGGGAATAGGAGTTGAATATGAAACAACTTATACTGCATCAGCAGGTGATAAATATACGTATCGAATTCAAAATGTGGATTTCGGTATTGTAGAAAGAGCAAGACAAGACCTAGCGTTAACAAAGAGAATCAAATCATTTAAAGTAACATTAGCAAATGGTCAAGTAATTTCTAATGTAACAATCGAAGAAGACGAAAAAGGAAATCGAATTCTTGTAGGAGATAGAGATGGTATCACATATATGAAACCAGACCTAAATACTTTACCAGGTAATGGATTCATTCGATTAGAATTAGATAATGAGTTGATACAAGGAGCGACTTTAGAAGTAGGATATGAAATAAAAGCAACAAACCAAAGTGAATTAGATTATAGATCTGAAAACTTCTATCAATATGGAAAAGTAGAAGGTGAAGTTGTAACAATAGAACCAACATCAATCATTGATTACTTAGATAAAAATTGGTCATTTGATAGTGACAAAAATACACAATGGCAAGTAAAAACATTTGATGACATCAAAGATTTAGTTGCTAAAGATGTATATGAAAATGAAGAAACCATGATAACAGACAAGAAAATACTTTATACGGAAAGCTTAAAAGGTCAAAACTTAAAGCCAACCGATTCAGCAGCAGTAGATTTAACAGTTTCTAAGATATTAACAACAACAGATGAAATTTCATTAGACAATGAAGCGGAAATGCTAGAATTAAATAAAACAGGTGGTGCAAAACCAGAGTCTGTACCAGGTAACTATGTACCAGGAAAAGGCCCAACAGAAACGGATGATAGTATGGCAGAAACAGCAATTGTAACACCAGCTACTGGTGAAAATCAAAATTATATTTTACCAGTTATCATAGGAGTAACAGCATTTGTTATCTTAGGAGCAGGAGTTATTATCATTAAAAAGAAGGTAATCTAATATAAAAAAAACAGCGAATTTTCGCTGTTTTTTTGTTGCCACTGGTTCCGGGTTAAAATGGCAAGGGGACTGGAGGGACGTTCCTTAAAATCCCTCTTTTAATTATAAATACAACAATAAGCTAAAATAAAACTTTATCGTTCAAGCTAATTTTCATAGAAATTCTAAATCTATAATATGGCACCCTT
>CARUQW010000022.1 GCA_949077355.1 uncultured Clostridia bacterium
TAGAGTCATTTTCATATCTATCTGTTCTATAAAAAGTTCGAACAGATACGTCATTGGAGGCGACACCCGGATTCGAACCGGGGATCAGAGTTTTGCAGACTCGTGCCTTACCACTTGGCTATATCGCCGTTTAAAGATATTTTGGAGCAGGTAACGGGAATCGGACCCGTAACTTAACCTTGGCAAGGTTACGTTTTACCACTAAACTATACCTGCGTGTTTTCTAATTTAAGTCTATTCATATTTCGTTAATAATATTCCTAAATGCATTACTAATCATACCAAATTTATTATCTATTGTCAAGAAAAATATGGCAATCGCTTAAAAATATTTAGTCATACACTTTTAGAAATCTTTAAATAAATATCATTCATATACAGCTGACGCTTGATTGGAATAAGATTTAGAATTTGTTTAGTTGTAAAATAAGGAACGCTCAGGGCAAATAAACTTTTATCTATTCCTTATAAATCACTCGGCTACCTTTCATAACGTTTAACAAATTCTATAACAAAAGTCATAACGATACCCGAAAACAGGACCCTTTATGACTTTTGTTAAGAATTTGGTAAAACTATTCCAGTCGCATTCGTAATTTATGCGAAATAGATAAAAGTTTATTTGAACATGAGAAAGGCTCATTTTACAGATTTATAAATTCTTATCGAATGTAATGAACATGGAAGCGAAATATGAATGATATTTATTTAAGAAGTTTTA
This sequence comes from uncultured Clostridia bacterium, assembly GCA_949077355.1. Lineage (GTDB taxonomy): Bacteria > Bacillota > Clostridia > TANB77 > CAG-508 > CAG-269. Next base: position 722 of record CARUQW010000022.1, read on the forward strand.
TAATTTAACATGGTCTATATAACCAAATATTTTTAAGCGATTGCCTTACAAGAAAAATGAGGTAATCCATTGAAATTTTGTTATGTTTCCACACAAAATTTCATAATTACCCCATTTATTCTATTTCGTATTTTTCTTTTTAGTAGTCTTTTTAACTGGCTTTCTTGTTTTTTTAGCTGTTTCTTTTCGTATTTCTTCTGCCTCTTTGGGATTCCATTTTTCTCCCTCTTTTGGCTTGTTCCAAGAAATATAATCACAAGAAGCTGGATTATTTTCACATATATAATAATTTCTTTTTCTTTTTGTTTTTCTGACTTGTACTGTTGCACCACATTTAGGGCATGGAACATCAATTGTTTCAATGATTGGCTTAGCATTTTTACATTCTGGATAGCCTGGGCATGCTAAAAATTTTCCATATCTACCATACTTATATACCATCATTCGTCCACATTTTTCACATTGAACATCTGACACTTCATCTACTAATTCTACATGTTCTAGTTCTTTTTCTACTTTCTCAATTTCTTTTTCAAATGGTCCATAGAATTCACGAATCATTTTTTTCCATTCTTCTTTTCCCATTGCTATTTCATCAAATTCATTTTCTATTTTAGCTGTAAATTCTACATTAATAACATCTGTAAAGTTTTCTGTTAATAATTTATTTACAATTCTTCCTAATTCAGTAGGAGATAATTGCTTTTGTATTTTTTCAATATATCTTCTATCTAAAATTGTTGTTATGGTTGGAGAATAGGTACTTGGTCTTCCAATGTCTTTTTCTTCCAAAGCTTTTACTAGGCTTGCTTCTGTATACCTTGGTGGTGGTTCTGTAAAGCTTTGCTTTGGATTTAGTTGTTTCAATTTTAGTTCTTGTCTTTCCTTTAAATCTGGTAACATTCCCTGTTCTTCTTGCTCTTTACTATCAGTTCCTTCTACATATAATGTCATAAATCCTTTAAATTTAATCATTTGACCATTTGCCTTAAAGGTGTATCCATTAGCGTCAATTGCGACTGCCATTGTGTCATAAATTGCTGTTGCCATCTGACTTGCCATAAATCGATTATAAATTAATTTATATAATTTGTATTGGTCTTTTGTTAAATATTCTTTAATTGCTTCTGGTTCTAAGTCTGCATAAGTAGGTCTAATACCTTCGTGAGCATCTTGTGCCTCTTTATTTGTTTTGTAATATCGATTTTCATGATAATTTTCACCATAAGTTGCTACTATATGTTCTTTTGCTGCTGCTCTTGCTTCTTCTGAAATTCTAGTAGAGTCTGTTCTCATATAAGTAATCAGACCTACGGTACCTTTTTCTGGCATCTTGACACCTTCGTATAAACCTTGCGCTATTGACATGGTTTTCTTTAAGGTAAATCCTAATTTTCTAGACGCTTCTTGTTGCATTGTACTAGTTGTAAATGGTGGAGCTGGATTTCTTTTCTTTTCTCCTTTTTTTACTTCTTTTACAATATATTGAGCATTGTCTAGTTCTTTTAAAATTTGATTCATTTCTTCTTCTGAATGAACTTCTTGCTTTTTGCCATCTTTTCCATGAAATCTTGCTTCAAATTCTTTTTTACTTTCTTTATCTTGTAAATTAGCATATAAATTCCAATATTCTTCTGGTTTGAAATTTTCAATTTCTTCTTCTCTATCTACAATTAATTTCACAGCAACAGATTGTACTCTTCCTGCTGATAATCCTCTTTTTACTTTCTTCCATAATACAGGACTCATTTTATATCCTACAATTCGGTCTAATACTCTTCTAGCTTGTTGTGCATCTACTAAGTTAATATCAATATCTCTTGGTTCTTTAATTGCTTTTTGTACAGCTCCTTTTGTTATTTCATTAAAGGTTACTCTTGTTATTTTTTTCTCTTGCTCTTGCAAAATAGTAGCTAAATGCCATGCAATTGCTTCTCCTTCACGGTCAGGGTCAGTTGCAATATAGATTTTTTTGGCCTGTTTTGCTTCTTTTTTTAAAGATTTGATTAAATCTCCTTTTCCTCTAATATTAATATATTCTGGTTCAAAATCGTGTTCAATGTCAATTCCCATTTTTGATTTTGGTAAGTCCCTGATATGTCCCATAGATGCTACTACTTTTGTACTTCCTCCTAGGAATTTTTTTATGGTATTAGCTTTTGCTGGTGATTCCACTATTACTAATTTATCTGCCATGTAATCCTCCTTATTTCTTGCTTACTTAAGTATTTTAGTCTACTTTTCCACAATTTGCAAGCTTTTGTGTAAAATTCACTTTATAGTAATATCATTTTTTTGGAAAAATCACTTAAAATATCATCAACTGCTACTGGTGTTACTTCGTTTTCTTTTAGTATATTTAATATTTCTTCTATTTTCTTTTCATCATTGGATACATATTGTATTTTTTTATTTTCTATTTTTACCTCTTCTTTTTGGTATTCTGTTTTGACTATGCTAATGCCAAATTTAGCTTTTTCTTGTTTTATCATTTCATCCTCATTAATTAATTTATAATATTCTAATTTAATTGGATGTTCGATTCCTGCCTCATTTAACATTTCTTTGTTGATAAAGGTACTGCTGAAAAAAGTTCTCATTTTTATCCCCTTTCTTTTGTAATCCGTTTCTCATAATACTATGTTTTCCTGGACTTTTCAAGAACTTTTCATCGCAAATTTTTCCATATTTTTACAATATTTGCCGTTTTTCGTTTTTTGTCTAAAAAAAGTGAAGCTTTTTGACAATTATTTTAATCATTTTCCTCATACTTTTCTTTTAATTCCACATATAATTCTGCATTTGTTGCCGCATTATATGGATTTACATATAATATACTTAACAAACCAAATGTTAATACAGATAAGAAATTCCATCCAAAAAATGATAAATCTAAAATAAATGTCTTCCACTTATTCCCTTTCATCATTTCTTTCGATATTGCAAATGCTTCTTTTCTTTTTATCGTTGGATTTTCAGCTAAGAGATATGGTATCATTCTATATTCATAAGTCTTTATCAATCCTCCTATAATGGTTAGATACCAAAGAGCTGTATAAATGTTTCGTAAAAACATGGTAATTGCTACATTTAGCCAATGTTCTTTTCGAAAAATTTCTACTATAATTCCTACTCTTGTATTGTTTCCTTCTCTTGCTTTTAAGAAATATCTTTTTCCACCTACAATTAAAGGATCTGCAATAAATATCGTAAAAGCAAAGGAAATTAAAGCTCCTATACATAACATGATACCTAAGATTGGGTAATTGATATTAAATGATGTAATTCCATCCCATATTTTAAAGATATATTTTTGTGATTTCATAGCATTATTTAAATTTGCTTCAATGGCTTCCCATACTTTCATTTGTGCTTCATTTAATGTTTCTTTAATATTTTGCTGATTAAAAAATGGATCTATTTCAATTTCTTGACCCGTTACTTTGTCTTCTACTTGGTACACCACATAATTAGGATCGATAGAGTCTTCTGATTGCCATATTCCTACTGTTGAAGTACCAAATTCTCCTGTAAATAGAGCAATTAAAAAACATACCACAATAGCTGTCCAATAATTTTTATGCACAACTTTTTTGGCTCTATCTTTTAATTCTTTTCTTTTCCACATTACTTTTTCTCCTACATTCCTATATCATTTTTACTATTATAAACCAATTTTTTTCTCTTAGCAAGTATAATATAATACAAACTTATCTACTGTTTTAAAATTTTTCTATATTCTTTATATTCTGGCATATTCATTTCCACTAAATCCCAAAACTTAGTGGAATGATTCATATGTTTTAAATGGCACATTTCATGTAATACCACATACTCAATTACTTTTTCATCTTTTTTAGCTAATTTCTTGTTAATTGTAATATTTCGATTCGTAGAACAACTTCCCCATGCATATTTGATGTCTCTTATTCTTACTTTATTGGGTTCTTCTTTTAATAAAATAGCATATCTTTCTATCTTACTTTTCACTATTTCTTCTAGCCTTTTTATATCTTCTAACTCAATTGTTTCCTCTATTTTTGCTTTTTCCTTTTCCTTTTTTATATTCTCATAAATCCATTTAGCCTTTTTGTTAACAAATTCTTGTACTAATTTATTCCTGCATCGTAGTGGCGCTTTTACTATAACATTTCCTTCTTTTATATAAATATATATATTTTTTATTTTGGATAAAACAAGTTCATATGTTATAATCTCATTTTCGTATTGTATTTGATATTTTGTATTCTTCATGATTTTTTCCTCCGTCCCAAAAATCATTTTAGCATATTTCTTGCTCGTGTGATTGTATGATAACCATATTTTTCTTTTAGCTCATCAACTGTTTTATCTAATTTTGCCTGTTTCTCATTTTGCTCGTCTTGAAATAGTGATAATTGTTGTTCTCCTTTTCCTATTAAATGGTCTACTCTTAGGCCTATTAATCTGATTGACATTCCCTTTTGATACATTTGGCTTAATAATTCTTTTGCCTTTTGGTAAATTTCTTTGGTTGATGAGGTTGCTACTAATAATTTTCCTTGATGTGAGGTGTCTTCAAAGTCTTTGGTTCTTAGTTGTATATTTACAGTAGTTGCTAACAAATTCTGTTTCCTTAAACGGTAAGTTACCTGTTCTACTAGCGCTAATAATATTTCTTCTAATTTTGATACTTCTGTAATATTTTGTGGTAATGTAATAGAATTACCTATTCCTTTTGGTTTTTCTTCTTCATATTTTACTTCTGAATTATCAATTCCATTCGCATATTCCCACATCATAATTCCATGTTTTCCAAACTTTTTTTCTAACATGTTTTTATCTGCTTTTGCTAATTCCCCAATTGTTTTAATTTGTAGATTATATAATTTAGGGACGCTCTTTCTTCCCAGCATAAATAATTCCGAGACTGGTAATGGCCACATCTTTTGAGCTATTTCTTCTCGATATAAGGTATGTATTTTATCTGGTTTCGTAAAATCGGATGCCATTTTAGCTAATAGTTTATTGTTAGCTACCCCTATGTTTACGGTAAATCCTAATTCTTTTTTAACTCTTTTACTAATTTCTTTTGCCTTGTTTAACAAACTATCTTTCATTAAATAATTCGTCATGTCTAGGAAACACTCGTCAATACTAAATCTTTCTATTTTGTCTGTATATTGCAATAATAAATTATACAAGCCATCTGAGTATTTTCTATATATCTTAGAATTGGATTGAAAAATTTGTACTCCTGGACATTTTATTTTGGCTTGGTATATCGTTTCTGCTGTTCGAATTCCAAATTCTTTTGCTTTCATACTTTTGGCTAGGACAATTCCTGATCTTTTTGTTTCGTCTCCCCCTATTATTGCAGGGATTTCTCTGATATCAATTTTGCTTCCTTGTTTTAACATTTCTACTGCTGTCCAACTTAAAAAAGCATTGTTGACATCTATGTGTAATATTTGTTTTTCCATAGTATCACCAATGCTATTATAGAATTTTTGTTTGTTTTTGTCAAGTTGTTTTATTACTCTTTTATATATATAATTGGGCGAAAGGCAATTGACCAAGCTGCACCATTCCATTCTCCTCTTGTTGCTTGATCCCAACTTGCTGTTGAATAAGTTCCTCCTCTATAAGTACAAGGAGTTGACGTTCCTCCCGTAGTGCTATATGTGCATGTTTCTGTTGTGTATTCTCTCCAATTGCTCGCTATTTCATATATATTACATTGTACATCACCCGTGTTTCCTGTCTTTACACTTTTTTGTAAGCTCCCTCTTGCATGTGCATAGTCTTTATTGGTACCAAATTTTTCTATAAATATGATAGTTGTATCCCATGCATAACTATTCATTATATCTGTTTCAAATTTTTTACTTGTATACATATTTCTACATAAAGTTCCTGCCCTAGCTGGTGTTACAGAACAATAGGGATTCTGATTTGCTTTTTATACTATTGTGCTATCAGAAGAGCTTGCTTCATATCTAGCAATATAATATCCATTGTTTTTACTAACACCATTTTTAAATCCCGTTAAGTCTTTTGCAACTGCTTGATTGGTAGATGCTGCTGTTGTTTTTTCTTCAAATTTTTTTCCATTCCATGTAATAGATGCATCTCCTTTTGCCGTTCTTGTTGTTCCACTTTCTCCGAAATCGTATCGATTTAATTGTATCGTTTCATATGCCGTTTTTGCTGCATTTTTATATATTTTTCCTACTGGTACCCATACAAATTGATTTCCTTTTGCATCTTGTATCACAATCCCTTCTGTTACATAGTTTCCTAATGCTATTTTAAATCCTGCGGGTATTACGATTTTGTTTCCATAGCCATCATACATTGTAGTATTGATTTCTTGTTTTGTCATTAGTTCTGTTTTACATTCTGCCCAAGTGATGTCTCTTGCCTTCCACTGAGCAAATAGCTCTATATCCTTATTTACTGTTATTACCATTTCATCCTTATAGGATGTTTCTGTTCCATTCGCATCTATCGTCCAGTTTAAAAAATCATAACCTATTCTTGCAAATGTATTTGGCGTTAATTTTATACTACTATCTTTTTTTACATTAACACTTGTCATCGTACCATCTCCACCATTTGCATTAAAAGTGATGGTTACTATTTCGCTTTCCCATATAGCATATAATGTTATATTTTCTTCTATCTTTAGTCTACTTCCTTCTACATATATTTCGGATTTTCCTTCTTTGTCCCTACACCACCCTACAAATTTGTAGTTTTCCTTTGTATAATAATTAGATGGTAAAATGGCATAAAATCCCTTCCTTATTTGTTGTTTTTGTATTTCTCCATTTCCAGAATTTGCATCATATAGAATCTGACATTTTTCTTTTGCTATTTCAAAATAATTTTCTCTTATCTTTGCTGTCAACGTTACATTATCTATTTCTACTATTATTTCATAATTATCCTTTGTTTCTATTAATAAAATTGTATTTTCATAATCATTTACTTTTTGTTCAAAGTATTCATCACATTTCACAGTTGAATTTACCCAATCCTTCTGATTAATTCTATTATTAATACTTGTTATAAAAACCTCTTTCTTTGCTGTTTCTTGTCTTTCTATTTGTTCTTGATAGATTTCTAATTTTATTTCTTCAAAATATTGTAATTTTTTCGTCTGGATAACTGCTCTTTTGCTTTTTGCTATTATTCCGTTATTTCCTGCTAACATTATTAATGTGACTCCCGCTAAAATCAATAAGACTATTACTGTAATTACCAAAGCAATCAGAGTAATAGCCCTTTCTTGTTTTATACCTTTCATAATTTTTCCTCTTTCGCTTTTATCGATTAGAAAAATTATATCAAATCAATTATTTTTTTACAACGGTATCTCACTATATTTCTAGTTTTCTTTTTTGCACCTTATATGTAATTTTGCTAATCCAAGAAACAGGAATCAATTTAGCTCCTAATCTTGCAAATTTCACATCTAATCCAGGAACAATGTAAAATTTTCCTTTTTCCAATTTTTGAATTGCATACTGAGCAACTACCATACTATTGGCCTCTCTTAAATGAAATTTTACATTAGCTACTTTATTAAAATTTGTTTTTACTGGTCCTGGGCATAGAATACTAATTTGTACTTTTGACTTTTCTTTCCTTAACTCTTCTCGTATTCCTTCTGAAATTCTTACAATATAGGCTTTTGTTGCATAGTAAGTAGCCATTAATGGTCCTGGCATAAAACCTGCTATCGAAGCTACATTTAATATTTTTCCACTGTTGTTTTCTTTCATATCTGATAAATATAGTTTCATTAATGTATGATATGCCGTTATATTAGTATTTATCATACGAATTTCTTTTTCCAATGATGTCTTAGAAAAATTTCCGCAATCACCAAAACCAGCATTATTAACTAAGATATCCACATTTTTTACTTTTCTGTGGATTTCTTTGCAATTTTCTACTTCTGATAAATCTGTTGCTAGTGTTTCCACTTCAATATGATTTTTTTCTTTCAATTCTTCTGCTAACTTTTTTAATGTTTCTTCATTTCTTGCTACTAACACAAGATGATATCCTTTGTTAGCAAAAACTCTTGCCATATCTCTTCCAATTCCTGATGATGCTCCTGTAATTAATGCTTTCATAAGCTACCTCCTATTTGCCAAAGGGGACGGACCTTTTTGGCAATTTTCTTCTAATTCCTACTAAGTTTATTTAAAAGAATTCCCACTGCATGCACAATTTGTGTTGATTTACTATTTGCAATTCCTTTTCCTAAAGCTTTTCCTCCTACTGTTAAAGCTGCTACCAATGCACTCAACAAAAATTGTAAGTCAAATTGCAATGCAAATTGTTCTGCTATTTTCATAGCTATTAATGCACTAATAGCTCCACTTAATACACCACAAATATCACCAATTACATCTGCACAAATATTAGCCACTTTAGGTGCATTTCTAATTAGCTTAATAGAATCTTTTGAGCCTTTTACTTTTTTAGTTGCTTTTGCATGAAATTCATGTTCATTTGCAACTGTTACAGCAACTCCTATAATATCAAAAAAGATTCCAATTCCTATTACTAATACCAATATTAATATCGCTGATATTAAATTTAAATGTGATACTCCATTAGCTGATATATATGAAAATATCATAGATAATATAAAGGTCATAATAAATACCTCTATAAACCATTTAATATTCGAGTGTTCTTTTTTATTTTTTTGTTTTTCTTTCTTTTCTTTTTCTTCTATCTTATTCATTTTTACTTTTTCTCCTTTTTTGTTAATCTTTTTCCCTTCATTTCTTATGGTTGCTTTTGGGACAAGCACAAAACTAACCATATGTGAAAAAGGAAACGTCCCCAATTGTACATAAACAAAGTGATAGGTTCCCCCATCACTTTGTACTACTTTTCGATTGTTAGATGGTAAAAGCCTAAGTAAATTTTACAGTTTAGGTCTGGTTGAATTTCTCTATTTCCCGCTTAGCATTACTGCTGGAGCCGTTTCCGTTTAAGGGAAATATCTACTAGTTTTAATAGACACCAGATCGCCACTTAAATCTGTACCTTAATCCCTAGACCTTCCTAGCTATTTTTTCATAGCAAACATTCTAGAAGTTTTCCTTAACATACATTATCTCTTTACTAGTCTTTTTTGCAAAAGCAATTTCATAATCTAAAAATAAAATTGATTTGGCCAAAATTAATTTTATTTTCTTTTAAGATAATCCCAATACTTTCACTCGAGACAGGCTACTCTATGTATTTTGTGTCTTGGCACGCAACATAGGTTTCACTTAAATTTTGTTGCTAAATGATTCTATTATTTTTACTATTTAGAACGCCATTTAAGCCTCCGCGAAACCAGGGTTTCTTATGTATGCCATTACATATCTCCCTAATTCCTTTACTCCCTGGATACACACAAAACTGGCATTTCGCGCATAAACAAGAAACTTCAACGATGTGCCCTTTAGTGGATTTTTAGCCCCACCCTCGTAAAGTTTGTATGACTAGAATAATGCACCATCGTTATATATTATACAGTTTTTGGTTAAATATTCCAAATTTCTTTTCCGTTTGTTTTTGCCAAATTCTACGTTTACTAGTTTATTTTGTTTCTTTCTTTTAGCTTTATTCTTATTTTTTCTTAATTTATCTCTTCTTTTCGTTTGTTTTTGTCTATATGTGTTTTTTTATTTCTTTATATATCTCTTCATGAATATCTTCAATTGTTCGAATTTTATTTTCTTTTACACATTGAACTTCATACCAATTGTAATCTTTCGCTACATCACAAGCTGCATGATAAGCATCTATTAAGTGAGTTTTATCACTTTCATGAATGTCTTTTTTCGTATCATGTGTAAATTTATTTTCTCTATTTTCGATTAATTCTAACGATTTTTCAACTGGCATGTTTAGGAAAAATACTTCTGTTGGAACTGGTAAACCATATAGACTAAATTCAAAATCCCATAGCCAATCTAAGAATTTTTTTCTTTCTTCTTTATTCTCTATTTTTCCTGCTTGGTGTACCATATTAGCAGTTGTGTATCGGTCTGCCAATATAATTCCTCCATTTTCATAATAGTCTTTATATCCTGTTTGAAAGGTAGCATATCGGTCTGCTGCATAAAATGTAGATGCTATATAAGGACTTATTTTTTTAGCATCTTTGCCAAATTCTCCTGACAAATACATTTTTACTAAGGATGAACTTGGACTATCATAATTGGGAAAACTTACAATTTTGTATTCTATTCCCTCTTTTGTCAATCTTTCTTTTAATTTTTCAAATTGTGTCTGTTTTCCACTTCCATCAGTTCCATCTATTACAAATAATTTTCCCATTTTTATTCTCCTTTATTTTCTTCTTTTTCTTCCTTCTTGTTCGCTAACATTTTATTGATACTTTCTAGAATATCATCAGAATTTTCGTCAAATTCATCTTTTATTAAATTAAACATTTTTCTTTCTCCTTTTTTCACAGTAATGATATAATAATTATCATGCTAACATATAAAAATACACATAAACAAACGCCAACAATACCTGTTATCAACCCTGCTTTTGCTATTTTACTTCCTGTTTTATTGCTATTGATTGCTCCGAATACAATCGCTAAAATTCCAGTTGGCAGGCTTATATAATAAAATATTGCCATAACAATTGAGATAATTCCTAAAACTAAAGCACTAATTCCTAATGCTATTTTATTTTTAATTTTTTCTTCCATTTTATTTTCTATTCCCTTCTTTTATTTTTAACTGGTTGATTTCTTTTAGGTCTTCTAATTGATTGATTTTAATATAATCTTCTGATACGGTATATAAATTATTTTCGATGTATAATCCTCTTAGTAACCTTGTTTGTGTTCTATAATAGGTACTTTTTGCTTTTTCGTGTGTTATGGTTCCTTTTAAATTGATTCCATCTGGTACATTAATTTGATATACAAAATATCCTTCTGCCATATATGGTTTATTATAATTGGTATAATTATTTATCATTGTACTGTAATCTTTTATCGAAGTTTGTATTGCAAAATCCTCTTCATAATTGTTTACTGGTATTGCTAGCAATTGCTTTTCTTTTGAAAATAGTAATGCCTTATGATTCGTTAAAACAGCTGAGGTGGTTCTTCTATCTCCAATTATTGTTTCTGAAATTTGTACTGGATTATTGACATCACTTACATCAAATAATGCCATTTTCATTCCTGTTATACTTGCTGTTGTTGAAGTCACTTTGCCACTGGCATTTCGATTTACTTTTTCTTCTGTTTGCATACCAATTCCTATGATATGATTTTCATCATAAGGATGTAAGTATGTACTATATCCTGGTATTTTTAACTCTCCCAACACTTTTGGTTCTGTTGGATTACTCAAATCGATTACAAATAAAGGGTCTATCGTTTGATAGGTTACTAAATATGCCTTTTCTCCTAAAAATCTAGTAGAATACATTTTTTCCCCTTTTGCTACACTTTCTGTTTGTCCGATTTTTTTCATATTTTTGTCAAATACGACAACTCTCGAACCTTCATTATCATCTAATGCTACTCTTAAGTTATTTTTATATTCGTCAATTGAAAATTGATTGATTGTTTTCCCTTTTTCTGATGTTTTTTTATCAAATTTTATGCTTCCATCTTCTAGTAGATTAAATTTATAAATCTCTGTCCTATAGCCATATTCGCCTTCTTCTAAATCTTTATCGTCAAATGCTCCTATTAAACCTTTCCAACCAAAAATATCTAATATTTCTGGAGTATCACTGTAACGACTTTTATATCTTTCTTCTAATAGATAGATATTATTTTCTGATACATAGGCATTTTCAATATTCATTAGATAGGAACTTATCTTTACGTTTTCTTCTATGTTATTTAAGTCCATCATAGATAAAATAGTTTGATTATCTGTGTCTATGTCTTTTATTCTACTTATTTCATTGAATCCTGGGTCAATTTGTTTTTCATTCTCTTGGTAATAAGTAATGATGTGGTCATTTTCCTTTTTTAGTCTTCCTGATGCGATTACATACAATTTTCCTTTGATACATCTAGATGTATAGTATGGTTGTTCTAATTCGTAGCTTTTTATTTTCTTAGGTTCTTCACGATTTGTAATGTCATAAATTACTACTTTTGTAGCCTCTGCTCTTGCATAAGAAGATGCAGATTTCATCTTTTCATAAATGATAACTAATTGATTAGCTTCTAAAATTAAATCTTCTGGTACTATATTACTACTGCTTTCTGATATTTTCGCTGCTATTTTCATTTGTTCTGGTTCTCTTACATCTGTTATGATTACATCATTTTCTGATAAAGAATAAATGTAATCTCCATCTGTTTTGGTGATATCTGCTTCATCAACATTTTCTACTTGTATATTCGTTGTTGAATATTCTTTTGTACTTTCTTTGTTTGAACTATTTGTACTACCTGATAAATCAGAAGGAACAACATCAAGTTGTTTTGCATTATCTACTGGCATGATATAGCTTCTTGGTTCATTAATCAATAGACTAAATGGTAATTTTAGTAGCTTTCCTAAGGTTGTTTCTTTTCCCATTTCTTGGTTATATATCTTTTCTAATTCTTTTTGTGAGGTTATTGGTATAATTTCTTCCTTTTCTTTGCTTCTATAATTTATCACGATTAAAATGCTAATGATTAGGATTATTAATAATATAATTTTGATGGCTTTTTTCACTTTTTTGCCCCCTTTTTTCTAAATTTTACTAAATTAATTAATAAAAAGCAACCTATATTTCAAATTTAAATTTTGTTTTTCAAGAGATTCGCAAAACAACTTTTTTAAAATATTGGACTTTTGTTTTTATTTGTTATATAGTAATGTTAGAGGTGAAAGTATGAGAAATTTATTTAAAAATTGTGCTGCCAATCAAAGTAATCCAAAGTGGAAAAATATTATTTCTAGAAAGACTCCTTTATATCTTAGAGATTCTGATATTCGCAGCGAATTTGAAAGAGATTATACTAGAATTATTCATTCTAATAGTTATCGAAGATTGAAGCATAAAACACAAGTATTTTTTTCTCCTGAAAATGACCATATTTGTACAAGAATTGAACATGTTACTCATGTAGAATCAATTAGTTATTCTATTGCTAATTATCTTGGTCTTAATACGGAATTGACAAAAGCCATTGCTGTTAGCCATGATTTAGGTCATAGTCCTTTTGGTCATAGTGGGGAAAGGATTTTGTCAAATCTTTCTAAAAATGATTTAGGAATCCCTTTTTGGCATGAAAAAAATGGTCTAGATATTGTTGATTCTATTGAATTGTTAGAAGATAGTGAAAAGAATAAACAAAATTTGAATCTTACCTATGCTGTCCGTGATGGTATTATTTCTCATTGTGGTGAGATTGATGAAAATGGAATTAAACCAAGGAATGAGTTTATCGATTTATCTACTTATGTTTATCCTAATCAGTTTGCTCCTTATACTTGGGAGGCTTGCGTTGTTAAGGTTTCTGATAAGATTTCTTATATTGGTCGTGATATTGAAGATGCTATTACTCTTGGCATTTTAGATGAGCATTTGAATGAACTTTATGATTTATTAAATTATAATCGAAAGGATAAAACGCTGAATAATTCTAATATTATTCACTTCTTAGTAGCTGATTTGTGTGAAAATTCCTCACCTGAAAAAGGTTTATGTTTTTCGGATGAAGCTTTTTACCTGATTAATAAGATTAAGGAGTTTAATTATAAAAATATTTATTTTTCTGATAGAATTAAACCTTCTAATCGCTATTTTGAACTTGTTTTGAATGAAATTTATTCTACTTTGAAGTGTTGTTTTAATGGCAAAAGTGCTTTTTCTTCTGTTCAAACTTTGCAGAAGTTCTATCCTAAATTATATAATGGTTTTTCAAATTTCTTGTATAGTTTTTATGACTATCCTAATAGAAAAGATCCAAAGTTTAAAAATAAGATCCTTTTTTCGGACTCCTCTGCCTCTGATTTTTGTCGTTCTATTTTGTTTTTTATTGCTGGAATGACAGATAATTATGCTATGGAAATTTATGATGAGATTGTTGGATTTTAGCTTTTGATTTTTGATACGCATTTTTTTAGCTTAGGATTAATTTGATTTTTATGTTAATTTATTGTATAATTAATTTACTATAAATCTGCAAAGGAGTGTTATTTTATGTTATTGACAACTTCATGTGATTATACCTGCTGGAAATGTACTCATCATTGCGAAATTGTTCATCTTTTTGGATTACCAGATCCTGTCTTTAACAAAATCATTTTGGATACTCTAAAGGCTAGAGCAGGTATGCTTATCACTCAAAATTATGATTTGGCTCTTGTTGATCAGAATTTGATGGAAAGTGCTGTGACTCTTAAGTTGTCTCGTGAGTTGTTTCTTAAAAAGTATCACTTCTAAATGCTGTTGTTTAAATCGGCATTTCTGCTAGCCTCATTCTTGTAAAAGTTTGGGGCTTGTCTTTTTTATTTTTAATGTTTTTGTTTCTATTTTATTTATATTAAAACCTTGTATGCTAATTGCCAACACTTGTTGAAGGAACATTTATATTCTACTATATTTATATTAAAACAGATTATCAAACCACTTCCAAAGATTATCAAGCCAATATTTACATTCTACTCTACTTATATTAAAACACAGAAGCAATACTAGAAACAATGTATAAATATAATTTATTTACATTCTACTATATTTATATTAAAACTATATTTTTTATTGTTATTCTTTAAACTTTAAATAAATTTACATTCTACTATATTTATATTAAAACAAAATTTATAAAATGTGATCCGAATTGCACGAAAGATTTACATTCTACTATATTTATATTAAAACTGCAAAATTCTTTTTTTTCATTTTCCGATAAATATTCATTTACATTCTACTATATTTATATTAAAACAGTCTTAAATTGCTATTTTAGGGTAAAATTTCAATATTTACATTCTACTATATTTATATTAAAACTGCCGTAGTATGATTACTGCTTTTAATAATTCTAAATTTACATTCTACTATATTTATATTAAAACATTGCTAAAAATAGCTGTATCGCCCCTTGGACTAAAGCATTTACATTCTACTATATTTATATTAAAACGGAACAAATATAACAGAGCTACCAGACAATTTAACAGTATTTACATTCTACTATATTTATATTAAAACATCAGTTTGAATTAGCACAATTTAGAACAACAACTGCATTTACATTCTACTATATTTATATTAAAACGGCTTTTTGGGAGAGTAATTTTAGTGGAACATTTGAATTTACATTCTACTATATTTATATTAAAACCACAATTGTTTTACATAACATGTTATAATATGTAAAATTTACATTCTACTATATTTATATTAAAACTATATCCATATCGAACAAATAAATCAGCCATTTGGTCATTTACATTCTACTATATTTATATTAAAACCATAACTTTTCTCCTTATAGAGTGCCTTGCATTTGCTAATTTACATTCTACTATATTTATATTAAAACTAATTGTAGTAGCTTTTAGCTACTACTCTATTATGATTTACATTCTACTATATTTATATTAAAACCTTTGCTTTTACCCATTGTCCATTTCTTTTAACATATTTACATTCTACTATATTTATATTAAAACGTTCTACAGATAAACAAAAAAGTGAAGTTTGTGCTAATTTACATTCTACTATATTTATATTAAAACCGAGAGCCGATTTTTTGGCTAAATATAAGAAAAATAAATTTACATTCTACTATATTTATATTAAAACACAAAGGATACGATTCTAGAGTTACATACTCTAAATTTACATTCTACTATATTTATATTAAAACTTTTTATATAGTTCATTGTCAACAAAAGCAACTCAATTTACATTCTACTATATTTATATTAAAACTTGTTTCTTGTGTTACTTCTGCTTGTACCATTCGATAATTTACATTCTACTATATTTATATTAAAACTTAATTCTAGCACATCTAGTTTAAGCAAGGAATTAAGATTTACATTCTACTATATTTATATTAAAACGAACAAAAAGTAGAAGGGGAAGAATTTAAACTGCAATTTACATTCTACTATATTTATATTAAAACTTTTCTATTTTTCTTATTTTTAGTTGTTTTTAAGTTATTTACATTCTACTATATTTATATTAAAACGATTTTAATAATAATTGCAAAACACATAGCGATAAAAATTTACATTCTACTATATTTATATTAAAACAATACCTCATGTCAATAGCCATTGTGGTTAAAGATATTTACATTCTACTATATTTATATTAAAACCGAAGGATAAGTTGAAATATACTTATCTTGTTTTTTATTTACATTCTACTATATTTATATTAAAACGGAAAAGATTGTTAATATGAGTTTAGCTCTTTCAAAATTTACATTCTACTATATTTATATTAAAACACAAGTGGGAAAAACGAGGATTAGTAACAATATGCGAATTTACATTCTACTATATTTATATTAAAACAGAACAATTACTACAAGAAATACATGAAAAAGAAAGCGATTTACATTCTACTATATTTATATTAAAACAGGGTCACGATTGAACATATCATCAGAAATTCGATAATTTACATTCTACTATATTTATATTAAAACAAAAACAGACTTAGAAACAGCACATACAGCTTCAGAATTTACATTCTACTATATTTATATTAAAACTTATTGCTATAAATGAAATAGTTACAGGAATTATCACATTTACATTCTACTATATTTATATTAAAACAGGTCCTACAAAAGCTCTTAGAAATTCAGGGATTCCATCTCCCTATCTGTCGATATATGAATTTTACTCTAAGAAAATTCAACTAAATTTCTTTAGAGTTACAAAAACGTAACTATCCCAATAAAAATTATCTCTGTCATATCCCCATGCTTTTTACCTGATAATACATCGACAGATAAAAAATTTCTACAAAAAATTAGAAGTTTTATCCTCCTCTATCATTCCTAAAAACTCTTTATCTAACCATCGTTGGCTTCGACTTTTAAAAACAATTACACTATCCTTATCATCACGAATATAACGATTCAGTTCTGTTTTTAATTTTAACATTTGAGACTCTAATAATTCTCCTTCAAACACAGAGTTTTGAATGTGTACTAGATATTTTTTACAAATCTTATAAACATTTCTTAATACTTTTTGTCCTTCTTTTTCTTCTAGATTAATATCATAAACTAAAATCACATACATATTACCACCACATTTTAAACCCTTCATACGAAATATCTTCTGTTAAATATTTTATTAACTTATAAATTTCTAATCTAATTAGGTATTCATAACTCACTTCTCTTTTTAGCGTTTTGTGCATAATTGTTGTTTGCAATCTACTATCAATTTGTTTTGTGATTTCTTTTCTTGCTTTGTCTTTTATATAGAGAAAATTTAAATTTTTCTCAAAGTCCTTTTCTGTAATTTGCTTCTTATTTAACATTGAAAAAATTAATCTATCTGCAATGATTGGCTTAAATATCTCTGCAACATCTAAACATAAAGAAAATCTTCTTTCAGATGGTTCATGTAGATAACTAATAGTAGGATTTAATTGTGTTTTATAAATCTCACTTAAACACCTTGTATAAATTATCGTATTTACGTAAGAAATCAAAGAATTGATGGCATTATCTGGTGGATTTTTCACTCTTTTTTCGAATCCAATATCTTGATTAATTATGATATTCCATGTATCATAATATACTTTTCTAATATTTCCTTCTATTCCCATTAACTCTTGTACATCCTTGCATAAATCAATTTGCTTTCTTAAGTAATCAATTTCTTTCATAAAATCTTTTACATCTTTTCCTCTATTATTATAATACGTCAAATTTCTATATATGTTATAAGAAGCTGCTTCAATAAATGCTTTTGCTATTTTTAACCTTTTTTCTTGATTCGTATATGCTTCTACTTGTTTAACAAGTAGTTTTCCTGATACCAGTGTTTCTTTAGGATAATAAGTTCCTGTATAAAAACCATAATAATTAAAGAAATGCACTGATATCCCATACTTTCCTAAAAAATTGAGTAAAGTAGTATTAAAATCAAATTCAGTCATAACATAGATATCATCTACACGCTCAATTGGAATCGATTTTTTAGTATTATCTTTGTATACAATTTCGAGTGTATTATCTTTTCTTTGTATTCTTCCACTTTTATATAAATAATAAGATTGTTTCATCTTCTATTCCTTCCTAATATATCACATTCTAGCAAACATAGCATAAATCATAATAAGCACATTTCTTACATATTTTTTGTTCAATTGGTCTTGGAGGCTTTTCTTTGTTAGCAATTTCTTCTATGTTTTTTATTACATTCTCTAATACTTTCTTATCCTCTTGCTCTAAAGCAATTTCCTTTGTTTCCCTTAGTAAGGGAAAATCTATTTTAGCTGTTACATTTTTTAGTCCTTTATTTTCTAGGTAATACATATAGTATTTTACTTGCCAAATCCCTGCTTCTTCGATTGCTTTTGTCTTTTTTACTTCATGTAAAACTGCTCCATTTTTAATAAAGTCTATATTTATGGTATTATCAATTAGTATATTTTTCTTTTCTCTTGTATAACTTGCCTCATCTAACGTTGTTCCAATTGCTACTAATTCACTATTTTGTTCCATGCTAATTTCATTGGTAAAGTACCATAATTTTCTCTCACAAATAAAATAATAATACACCATTAATCCTGTTATGTTTTTCATTTTTCCACCTACTCATCAAAATATCCTGATTGTTTCATATCTTTCATAATTAGTCCTTTCCCTTGTAAAGTTTCTTTATCAAAATCATACTTATATCGTGTACGATAAATATTACTTCCCTTATAGAATAATTCTTCACTATCATGAATAATATTTCGACTATATCTTACTCCTATTACATAATTTTTTATTTCACTTTTTATTTCTATTTTTCTGCTTACTGATGTCTCTTTACTTTTTAATGCATTTGACCATTCTTCTATTTTTCCTTCTGCTTCTAATTGGTCAAAAATTTTGTCAGGTAGCAAATTAATATTTTGAATGTCTCTAAATTTATCATTAATTAATTTTTTTGGTAATTGATTTGGTATGATATCTTTTAAAAGATTAATTTCCCTTATGATTATTTTATAATATTCTGAATCTTTCATTTTGGGATTTTTTTCTAAATCAAATATGTTATTTATCATTCTTTGTTTCTCTTGTTCTGTTAGATTCTGATTGTTATAGTTTTTAATTTCCTTTATACTATAATCATAAATTTCTGCATCGATAATATATGGAACACCATTACGGTTATCTAGAATATATACATTGGGTTCTTCTTGTTGAAAATTTCTTTTTCGATAGACTCTTCCCATTCTTTGAAAAAGACTATCAATTGAACACATTTCGGTATATAGTATATCAAAATCAATATCAAGACTAGCTTCTACAATTTGTGTTGAAATCCATATTCCTTTTTCTTGATTTTTTTCATTGTCTCCAAATTCTAATATCTTTGCTTCTATTTCGTTTCTATCATTTTTAATATAATGACTATGTAACAAATAAGAATTTTCCAATTTTTCATACAATTCTTGTGCTCTTTTCACAGTGTTTACAATTATTAGTACTTTTTTGTTTTTCCCTAATTCTTGTATTTTTTTTAAGTCAAATTCATTTTGTTCTAATACTTGTATTTTGTGTCTATTGGCAATATGTGGTGTGAATTCTTCTTCTTGTTTTTTATAGGGTATTTCTAATTTATCCATTATATTATATAAAAGTGGTGGAAATGTTGCGGTAACAATAGCAAATTTTCCTCCTACTTCTGTTATCATTTTTAATCCCAATAAGATATACGCTAACATTTGTGGTGAATACATTTGGATTTCATCTAAAATCACTTTTGAGTAGCTTAATGTGGCTAATATTTCTTCATATCCTTGATAACGAAATACAATTTTAAATAATTGATCTACTGTTGTTATAATCAATGGTGAAGATAATCTTCTTGCTCTGTCATAACTGTTGATGTCAATATCTGCTTGTTCTTGGTAGTAGGAATAAGCATCTGAATGTAATAATAATGCTTTTTGGTATTGAATCTTATTTATAATTCTTTGATACATAGCATTAATGGATACTTTCAATGGAAGCGTATAAAATGCTTTTTGTTCTCCTATCCATAATAGAGCTGCCTCTGTTTTTCCACTTCCTGTATAAGAAATTACAATTAAGTTTTCCTCTTGCTTTTCCATCATATACTTTTGTACTTCTCGGTAGTTATTTTGATACTTGGTTTTTGTTATTTCTTGGATTTTATCCCTTACTGTCTGTCCATTATCTCTGCATGTTTCTTCTACATTAACTCCTTCTTTATCTAAACTTGCTACATAGTCTAATTTATTTAGGATTCCTTTTATTAGGATATATCTTCTTTCCTTTAAGATTTCTTCATCTTTTTCTTCTAATATATATCTACCAATTGAATCTTCTGTTTTACTTAAATCTAAATCGAAAAAATTTCCTAGTGTTTCTTTTTGTTTGTTTAAATCTGCTAACGTTTCTTCTGTTATTTCTTTTCTTTCTCTTATATGATGATAATACACACTACTTATCAGAATTTTTGTATTCTTTCTACCAAATTTTTCTTCCATTTTATCTATATTGATCAAATGTGGACTTAAAAAATTATGTGGTATTTCTTCTCCTTCTATTTTGTCTTCTAATAATTCTTTTTTCAATTTCTGATATAATTTGTTTTGAAATTTAGTATTAATTTTTCCTATATCATGATATTTTACCGCATAATCTAATAATTCCCATTCCTCTTTTTCTAAAATAGATGGATAAATTTCTCTTAGCATTTGTAACTGATTTAATAAATCTTGTGTATGTTCTTTTATTGTCTTTTCTGGATTACTTTTGGCTAAACCTTGATTTTTCATTATTTCCTCCTATGCTAAAAATACCAAATCTTCTCCATCTGTGTTTATTTTTGTTCTCTTAAAAATAGTAGATTCTTTGCTAAAATGTCTGACTAATATTTGTTGTTCCCAAAATCTAATATTGGTTTTGGGATGAATCCCATATTTTTTATTTATTTTATAAATGGTAGAAATATCATTAGCATCTTTATCTTCTTGTGTAGCAATACAATCTAATGGCACATAGGCATCTTGTTTCAACTTATAGTCTTTTTCTAATACAGTTTCTTCTATTTCTACTATTTTTACCTCTTCAATCACTAGCAAATCTTCTCTTCTGCCTAAACTTAAATATTCTTTTGGATTTTTTAGTCCTTCGTATATTTCTTCTATATTTTCTTCTTGCTTAGGCACTATATGAATGATTAACTCTACTTTTGTTAATAATTCAATATTAGCTGGTCCTGCTGTTAATCCCGTACTTTTTCCTTCTTTGCTGGTAATTTCTATCGAATGTCTTGTTTTATCATAAAAACCTGGTTTAAACTCATATCTTGTATATAATTCATTTACTTTAGAATGATAACTTCCTTGTATGCTGATATCCATATCTACGTATTTTAGGAAACCACAAGCATTGTGTATCATTCCTATCACGGTTGAGTAAGGTGGTAGTGGATAACTTTCTTTGATTTGCATACTACTTGGTTTTCGATAAGATGCTAGTGTTTGTCTGGCAATTAGTTTAATTGCTTTCACTTAGCATTCCTCCTCTACTTCTTTAATAATTTCATTGAAAAATTCACTTACTTTCATGGCATTTAAATTTTCTTTAATTTCGTCATTGTTTTGGAAAATTCCTTCTACAAAACCTACTTTTGTATTATTTCTAATGTTTTCGTCTGATTCGATAATGTCTTTTAATATTTTTGTTTCTATTTTATTTTTGTTTATTTTTATCCTATTTTCGAAAAATGGATTTTTCCTATCATAAATTCCTCCAATAGTAAATATCGGTGCTAGATTTTCTCTTCTTCCTTTAATATCTCTATATAAAAATTGAATTGTTTTTAATAATTCTTTTATTCTTTTCTTTTTTTCTTCTTCTGGTATTTCTATTTCTCCATCGACACCTACTTGGTCTAAGTCAATTGCTACTGTATAAGAATAGTAAGATTTGTGTATTTCACTTTGTGCAATTGAGTTATTTTCATTAATTCTTTTTGCCATTCCCATATTCGTCAAAAAGTCTGTATCAGCTTCGAATTCTTCTAATGAAATCGCATTGCTTAATCTTACTACTGCATTTCTGGTAACTGCTCCCTCTTTTTCTTTTGTTTTCATATAACCGAATAAATCGATTTCTGGATAGTTGTCAATGTTCGCATCTGGACTAAATTGGATTACTTTTTTGTCTCCTTTTCCCATTGGTTCTACTGGTGTATTGTTACATTTCATTTGTTCTACTATGTTATATCTTAATGCTTGTCTTGAGATATAAGAATAGGTGTTTCCATCCCCTCTTGTTAATTTTTTAAGAGTTGTTATGTTGTTATATCCTTCTCCATAATTAGCACTTTCTGCCTCAAATACCATTGTCATTGTCAATCCTTTATTCTTCATTTTTATTTCCTCCTTCTACTTCTTTCTTCTCTAATTTTACTCCTAATCCATATAAATAAGAGTAGCCTAGTAATCTGAAATACTCTGGTTCTTTTAATAGAACTTTTATAGCTTCACAATTTGGCATTGGAATTTTTAAACTTCCATAAAAAAGTGTAAATAGTTTCATAAATTCTTCTATATTGTTGGTTTTTAATGCTCCTTGTAATTTGTAACTATAAGAATTTAATTTATTTTCATTTTCATTATGAGCAAAAAAATACTTTTTTAGCTTTTGTCCTTCTTCTATCATTTCGTCAATTCTTTCTTCTCTTTCTTTCAAATCTATCCCTCCTATACAATTTAATTGAATTAATAAAATATTTTTGATAACTTCTATATTCCTATTTTCTTTCAATATTCTAGCGATTAAATAATATTGTTTTCTTCCTTCGATTAAATTGGTTAATACTTCCTGATATAAATTGCTGCCCAACAATTTTTTAAAATATTTTGTTGTTTCTTTCAATATTTCTAACTTATCTTTAGACAACATATTAAATTCATATTTTTGCTTGTCTTTTGCTCCTATTCTTTTGATAACTTGTATATTTCTTGGTTCATATTCTCCCCTTTTTTCATTAGCTAATTCATCCGTTTCTTCCATAAATTAGACTAATTTAACTTACTTAATTCTATTATATTTTATCATAT
>CARUQW010000023.1 GCA_949077355.1 uncultured Clostridia bacterium
GACCATTGGGGCTACTTTTTCAGCAGCCTCATAATAATAGCCCTGTTTTTACTTTTCCATATTCTTCTGAGTATGCAATCACAAAAGAAGATAGCAATCCAAACTATGCTGGCATTGGTCAAAAAAATGTTTCTGATAAGGATGGTTATTTTACTACTTTCACCACTGTTGATAAAAAATGTTATAAAGAATATAAACAAAATGGAAACTCCTCTTGGAGTAGTCATACTTACTGGGGTGGCACAATGAGTGAAAATGGTTGTGGTATTACTTCTATTTCAATTTTATTGAGTGGCTATGGAAAAAATTATACACCTGAATTTCTTAGAAAAAAATATTATCCTGTTTTAGATGGTGACCAAATTGCAAAAGAATTATCTAAAACTTTTGGTCTTAAAAATTCAGACTTTTTTTATGATGATGTTCATTTGTCTAAAAATTCCATTCTTAATCATCTGGAAAGTAATAAACCAATTCTTGTTTGTGTCTGGAATAAACCTTCTAATAATCGTTGGACAACCGCTTCTCATTACATGGTTTTACTTGCTTGTGACGATAAGGAAAAAGTTTATGTTTCTAATCCTAATGGTCTGGTAAATGATAGCAACAGTTCTGGTTGGTATTCTATTGATGAAGTTACGCCTTTTCTTGCTAAAGCCTTATTTATAGAAATGTAGTTTTTGTAAGGCAATCGCTTACAACTTTTGCTTTTTTATGTAAAATATGATATAATATAAATTAGATACTATCCAATTTCAGCATGTTATTATATGCTGATACACAAAAAAAGAAAAGGAGATATGGATATGACAATTTTATTATTACTACTGGTACTTGTTGTTAACTTCGGAATTTCTTGGGCAAATGCCAACTACGTTGGTCGGTATTGGTCAGAGTCAAAAGAAGTAGGTGGTAGCTTTAGAGCCTATATCGTAGCTGGCTACGTTATGGCTATAGCTGGATTTACTATGGTGTATGGCTATATCCTATTACTTGTTTCTCCCATTTTCTTGCAATTTGCAGAAGTAGATAGAGATACTATCTTGATGTTTCAGCAACTTTCAACAGACTTAATTTATCTCTTCTGTGTTGTAACTATCATTCCAACTGGTTTCTACATTTGGATTCGTAGTCTGAAACGATTTTGGGAAGAAAAGACTTTAGCCAATGGCTTGACTGCTGGATGGAATTCCTATGCACAGATTCACAATACGATAAGTGCTGCTCGGAATACTCCTAGTGCTTTAGGAAGGGTCGCTAAAACTCTTTTTGGTGGCAAAGGAAAAAAGAAAGATAATACGCTAATTGTGTTACTGGCAATCTTTGTTTTTATTCTTGCTATCTTTGGCGGATACTTTACAGCATCTTCTATTATGAAGAAAGCTGACCGCGAATATGATATGTTTGCCGACCTTAAAAAGAAGCATGTAGACGCTTTCTAAAGTATTATCTCTAAAAAGCAAAAGAACTGTGATATCACAGTTCTTTTGTTTTATTTTCTTCATATTTTTTTCGTTTTTCAGTTCTTTCTTGTTTCCTTTTTTGAATCCTACTTTTATAACAAGAAATCAAGATAACTATCATTACTAGTATAATTAATGTAATTTTACTTTTTAAAATATGGGTAATAATTCCAAACTGACTAATTTTAAATTGATATTTTCCTTCTATCTGTTCGTAGGTTATTTGTTCTTTGTCCTCTGTGTTATTATTATCTCCCTTAGTTGTATATTTTTTTATTCCATTTTCTTTTTCAATTTTAATCACTCTATGTGTTACATTGGTTTGATTTCTGGTATTAAAAGATATAATGTCATTTACTTGAATCTCTTCCTCTGGGACTTTTTTTACCAAAATAGCATCCTGCTTTAAAATTGTTGGTTCCATACTTCCAGATACAATCACAAAACTTTTATATCCAAAAAAATCTGGCGTTTCATCTGGATGAATAAATGATTTGATAATTAAAGTAAAGTTAAATATGATAATTGGGATTAATACAATATACAAAATTGCACTAACAATTCTTCCTACTGTATGAATTCTTCTATTTTCTTTCTGAACTTTATCGATTTTGTACATTTTTTCTCCTTTTCGTTCGTTTTCCTCATTTTAACATATTTTTACATTTGTTTCAACTTTTCATTTAACTTTGTATAAATATTTTCCTTCATCCAAGTTTCTTTCGATACGTCTTTTACTTTTTCAATTGGAACCCATTTTACTCCACTATTTTCATCTTCTTTAACATGTAGTGCTTCTTTTTCGTCAACTTCTAAGAGATAGGTAAGATTTAAATGAATATGAGAAGATACATATTTCCCTCTTTTTACATGTCCATTTACAGTAATTGCTTCTAATGAGAAAATAGAATCTTCTAAAATTTTCACATTTTCTATTCCTGTTTCTTCTTTTAATTCCTTAATTGCTACTTTTAATAAATCAGCCTCTCCATCACTATGTCCACCTGTCCACGCCCAAGATTGATAAATATTATGATAAATCATTAATACCTTTGTTCTTTCTTTATTAACTGCCCAACTTGATGCTGTAAAATGCGCAAATTCGTTTTCTCTTACCAAGATATTTTCAAATGTATCTATATATTTTAACATAACTTGTTTGTCTTTTTCTTCTTGTTCATTGTATGGTTTATAATTTGTTATTTGCTTCTTCAAATCTACTAAATTCATATGTTTTCTCATCTTCCTACATTTTAATTACTTTTTCCCAAGGTAATTCATCTTTTCCAAAATGTCCATAATTGGTTGTTTTCGTATAAATCGGTTGTTTCAAATTTAAATATTTTATAATTCCATCTGGTGTCAAATCAAATTTTTCCTTGATTAATGCTACTAGTTCCTCTTCTGTCTTCGTCCCTGTTCCAAATGTATTAATACACACAGATAGTGGCTGTTCCATTCCAATAGCATAAGACACTTGTATTTCACATTTTTTAGCATAACCATTGGCTACTATATTTTTAGCAATATGACGCATCATATAAGCACCACTTCTGTCTACTTTACTAGGGTCTTTTCCAGAGAACGCTCCTCCACCATGACAGCTATATCCTCCATAAGTATCTACAATAATTTTTCTTCCTGTTAATCCTGTGTCTCCTAATGGTCCACCAATTACAAATCTGCCTGTTGGATTGATATAGAAATTTGTATGCTCATCTCTCATGTTTTCTGGTACAATTGGTTTAATTACCTTTTCTATAATATCTTTTTTCAATTGTTCTTGTTCTATATTGGCTTCATGTTGTGTAGATATCAATATGGTTTCAATTCTTTTTGGTTTATCATTTTCATATTCAACTGTCACTTGTGTTTTTCCATCTGGTCTTAAATAAGGAATTACTTTTTCTCTTCTCACTTCTGTTAATCTTCTCGCTAATTTATGTGCCATACTAATAGCATATGGCATATAATTTTCTGTTTCATCAGAAGCATATCCAAACATAATTCCTTGATCTCCAGCACCCCCTACATCTACTCCCATTGCAATGTCTGGACTTTGTTTTGTAATATTAATATCTATTTGACATGTATCTGGGTCAATATCAATGGCAGCATTTCCATAGCCAATATTTTTTATTGTCTCTCTTACTATTTTTTCATAGTCAATCTCTCCATTACATGTAATTTGTCCTGCCACCGTTATTTTATTACTAGATGCAAAAGTTTCTACTGCAACTCTTGCATTTTTGTCCTGCTCTATACACTTATCTAAAATAGTATCTGATATCGTATCACATAATTTATCTGGATGTCCTTCTGTTACACTTTCTGACGTAAAATAATATTGCTTCATTTCTTTCTCCTTTTTTGCCAATAGGGACAGACCTTTTTGGCAATTTCTAAAATTTCTAATACCTTATATTATGCCATTTTTTGCAATATTTGTCAATACAAAACAGTATTACATAGCACCATTAATACCGCTAGCCACAATATCTTTCATATTTTCAATTAAATTATCAATTTCTTTCGGTGTTACAATTAAATTATAATCTTTTGGTATCAATGCTTCACGAATTTCCTCGTAATTATCTTCTTCTTTCATTTGATTCAAATAATCATTTGATTTTGCTTCATTTTGTAATTTTTCAATCAATAAATCTAAACAATCATTTACCAAAACTGCTGTTTCTACTACAGTTGGAATCCCAATTGCTACAACTGGAACCCCCAACGTTTTTTTACTAATTTCACTTCTTGTATTTCCAACACCTGCGCCTGGTACAATTCCAGTATCTGACAATTGAACGGTACTACTAATTCTTTCTATACTACGAGATGCCAAAGCATCAATTACTATTACCAATTTGGGTTTAGTGTTTTCTACAATTCCTTTCAAAATTTCAACCGTCTCAATTCCAGTCGTCCCTAATACTCCTGGCGATATAGCACTTACCATTCTTGTCCCTTCTTCTACATATTGTGGCAAATAGTTGATAATATGTCTAGTTACTTCAATTTCATTAATTACTTTTGGTCCTAAGGCATCTGGTGTAACATAAATATTTCCAAGCCCCACTACCAAAATCTCTCCTTGTGCATCAATATGACTTCCTATTACTTGCTTTAATTCTTTACTTAGTATTTCTGCTGCTTTTTGGATTTCTTCGTCTTGTGCGATTTTTAATTTTTTAATATCAATCGTAATATAATTTCCTATTGGCTTTCCTATGGCTTTTTCTCCATTTTCATTTGTTATTTTCACTCTTTCTACCTTTATATTTTCATCAATTTCTTCTTGGTTAGTTTCTATTCCATCAATTTCCTCCAGTTGATTCGCTTTTTGATAAATTTCTTTTCTTTCAGATGCTAAATCTGTTCTAAAATTAAACATATTTTCCTCCCTTTCCATTTTTCTTTAGTATTAACCACTTAAAACATTTTTATGATAAAACCAAAAAGAATTGTTCCTGCTTTATGCTAAAAACAATTCTTTTCGGTAGTTATATAATGTTTTCTATTTTTTCTTCAAACGTCATCATGATTTTTTCCTCCATCCCAAAAATCATGATATGTATTTCTTTAAAAATTTGCCCGTATGACTTCTCTCGTTAGTACAAATTTGCTCTGGTGTGCCAATGGCAACAACTTCGCCTCCATTGTCTCCTCCTTCTGGTCCTAAGTCTATGATATGGTCACAGGTTTTGATTAAGTCTAGGTTATGTTCGATTACGATAATGGTGTTTCCTGTGTCTACTAATCTTTGTAGAATATCAACTAATTTATGAACATCAGCAATATGAAGTCCTGTAGTTGGTTCATCTAGAATATATAAAGTTTTCCCAGTTGCTCTTTTGGATAATTCCGTTGCAAGTTTAACTCTTTGTGCTTCTCCTCCAGATAGTGTAGTAGATGGTTGCCCCAATTTGATATAACTAAGTCCCACATCATGTAAAGTTTGTATCTTTTGTTTGATTTTTGGTATTTTATCAAAAAATATCAAAGCCTCTTCTACCGTCATGTCTAAAACATCTGCAATAGTTTTTCCTTTATATTTTACTTCTAAGGTTTCTCGGTTATATCGTTTCCCTTTACATACTTCACATGGTACATAGATGTCTGGTAAGAAATGCATTTCAATCTTGTGGACGCCATCACCGTTACAACTTTCACATCTTCCCCCTGCTACATTAAAACTAAATCTTCCTTTTTGATAACCACGCATTTTTGCTTCTTCTGTAGCTGCAAAAATATCTCGAATCAAATCAAATACACCAGTATAGGTTGCTGGATTGGAGCGTGGTGTTCTACCAATTGGTGATTGGTCAATATTAATAATTTTATCAATATTTTGTAGACCTTTTACTCCCTTGCATTTTCCTGGTTTTTCATTAGAGCCATTTAATTCTTTTACTACGGTTTTATATAATACTTCATTGACTAAAGTTGATTTTCCAGATCCAGATACTCCTGTTACACAATTAAATACACCTAATGGAAATTTGACACTAACATTTTTCAAATTATTTTCAGTGGCCTCCTGTACTTCAATTACTTTCGTTTTTGTATGCTTTCTTCGTTTTTTCGGTACTGGAATTTGTTTTCTGCCACTTAAGTATTGTCCTGTAACAGATGCTTCTACTTGCTTTACTTCTTCTGCTGTTCCGTTGAGCCATAACTTGTCCACCATGAGTTCCTGCTCCTGGTCCTATATCTATAATTTGGTCAGCTGCATACATGGTATCTTCATCATGTTCTACCACTAAAAGAGTATTTCCCAAATCTCTTAATTTTTTAAGAGTTGCTAATAGCCTATCATTATCTCTTTGATGCAATCCAATACTTGGTTCATCTAATATATATAATACTCCTGTTAAACCTGAACCAATTTGCGTTGCCAATCGAATTCTTTGCGCTTCCCCTCCAGACAAGCTTCCTGCATTTCTAGATAAAGTTAAATATTCTAATCCTACATCCATTAAAAATTGTAATCTTTGGTCAATTTCTTTTAAAATCAACTCTGATATCATAGCTTCTGTTTTGGTTAGGGTCAAGTTATTTAAATGCTCTTTTATTTTATGAATTGACATTTCTGTTAATTCATTGATATTTTTGTCTCCTACTTTAATGGATAAAATTTCTGGCTTTAATCTTGCACCATGACAAGAATGACATGGTGAATTACTCATATACATTTCATAGAAATCTCTCATCCCTTGTGATTTTGTTTCATTATGACGTCTATCTAAAGTTGGTAATACTCCTTCAAATGGTGCTGTAAATTTTCGAACTCCTGCATAAGAAGAATATTCAAAATCAATTTCATCTTCTCCTGTACCATATAAGATTTTTTCCAAAAACCATCTTGGTAAATCTTTTATTTTCTTATTTTTGATTTCAACACCATAATATTTTCCGATACTTTCAAAATACATCTTAGCCATGGTATCACCTTTTTTCATGGTACTAGAACCAAAAGCTTTTACACCATCGTATAAGGTCTTATTTTTATCAGGAATGATTAAATCTTCATCCATTTTCATTAAATAACCTATTCCTGTACAGGTTGGACATGCTCCAAAAGGATTATTAAAAGAAAACATTCTTGGACTTAATTCTGGAAAGCTAAATCCACAGTCTGGACAAGCATAATTACAACTATATAATACTGGTTTTTGTCCTATTACATCAATTAGCACCATTTTATCTGCATGCTTTAAAGCAATTTCTACAGACTCTGTTAATCGACTGATAATATCTGGTTTAATTACTAAACGGTCTACTACTAACTCTACTTCATGCTTTTTCTTTTTATCTAAAGAAATCTCATCTTCTCCTAATTCATAGATTTCACCATCAATTCGAACTCTTACAAATCCTTCTTTTTGATATCCTTCTAGTTGTTTTGTAAATTCCCCTTTTCTTCCTCTAACTACTGGTGCTAATACTTGAATTTTGGTACCTTCTGGCAAATTCATAATATTATCTATAATTTGGTCAATGCTTTGCTTTTCTATTTTTTTATGACAATTTGGACAGTATGGAACTCCTATTCTAGCATACAACAAACGAATGTAGTCATATATTTCAGTTACTGTTCCAACCGTTGAACGTGGATTTTTCGAAGTAGTTTTCTGGTCTATTGAAATAGCTGGTGATAATCCATCAATTCTTTCTACCTCTGGTTTTTCCATCAAACCTAAGAATTGTCTTGCATAGGAAGACAAACTTTCTACATATCTTCTTTGTCCTTCTGCATATAGAGTATCAAAAGCCAAACTTGATTTTCCTGATCCAGATAATCCTGTAATAACTACTAATTTATCTCTTGGGATTTCTAAATTTATATTCTTTAAGTTATGCTCTTTTGCCCCTTTTATTGTGATTTTATCATTCATATTTACCTCCTGTTTTCAAAGGAATTTTAGGGACATTCCTTAAAATCCCTGTTCGCAATTTCTATTATACTATATTTCCTTTTTTAAAACAAGAGTTTGGTATTATTTTCTATTTAAATTTCTCAAATAAATTAAATAATAGGCTAGTCCTATTTGAAAAATCATAAATATTGCAGATAAGCCAAACATATATTTAATTCCTATTTCATACATCTTTCCGCAAAAGAATATCCCTATTGCTTCTCCCAAAAATTTTATGATATATCTTATATTGGCAAATGATAATTGATATTCATTTTCAACACGATTTATATATATTCCATCACATATATTTTCATATGCAGTTGATATAAGTAATGACCACGTTATTGCTATTAAAGTTATGATTAGATTGTTCGATAAAAAAGCAATTATATATCCTAGAAATCTTATTCCAAATTTTATTGTAATTGTAATATAATCATTTTTAGGAGTCAAATATTTAAGTGCTAATATTCCGATCCCATCTGCTAATAAACCGATTATTAGAAGATAGTTAGTTGCCATACTATCAGAAAAAGCAAAGTAATTTGTTAATGTTAGCATTTTTAGTCCTAAAGCTGTTGTCATTGCTATTGTTCCTATAAACATATCTAATAAGTATAATGACATTATTTTGCTTTTTAAGATATATTTAGTCATTGATTTTTTGATTGGCTGCTTTTCTTCGTTCTTATCTATTTTTATATTTAACATCGTAAATAATGAAATTAATAAAAATACATTGGATATTATTAGGCAAAGATTATAATTTACTAAGATTCCTGCTATGCTTTTACCGATTAGTATCCCACCAAACAGAATTCCTATATCTTTAAATAAGTATTCTGTTAATTTTCTTTTACTATATATGGTGTCACTTTTTACTATACTAGCTATTAACGGATATATACTTGTTATGATGATATATTCCATTATGATATCGATTATGATAGTTAAATAGATGAATTCTATTTGATTCGTTCCATTTAAATAGTATAATGCCAATAGATTAATAAATTTTATAATCAAAATAAAAGTTAATGTTTTTTTTAATTTGTCTAATGTTACATATTTTCCAATTATTGCTATTCCTACAATACTAATAAAAGTTCCTATGCTTATCATATTGCTTATTTGTGTTACAGAAAAATTATTGTCTTGTAACCATAGCTGTCTAAAGTTTCCCCATAATCCAATTGATATGCTAAAAAATGCTAACATTATCAGTATTTTATTTTCGTCTTTTATCTTCTTCATTTTTTATCCGTTCTCTTTCTCTATTTTCTCTTTAATAAAATCATATATTTCTTTCCAATTTTTTAATGATGTTATGTCCGTGTCTTTTTTATCATCTTCTGTTATTCTAATTGTTTGTATTCCCTCTTTTTTTACATCAAGACAATTGTTTAATTGGTCATCTATCAATAAATCAATGTTTTCATTTTTACATATGGTTCCTTTTTCTCTAGCATTTACAATTAATTTGTCATATTCTATTTTATTTTTGTCTAGCCAAGTTTTGCTTAATTTATATGGGTCATCATGAAATTCACTATCTCTTGCTGTTATTATAATTATTTTGTGTCCTTCTTTTCTTAATCGATTGATTATTTCTACTGCATCAATTCTAGGTTTTGCTTTATTTGTAATTTCTTCTTGAATATTTTTTAAAAAGTATTTTAATTCTTCATAAGAAAATTGAAATTTCTTTTTGTAGGTATCTCCATTATTTTTTATATCTTCCCAAGGATTTTTTGCGTCTTTAATGTTCTTGCCTAACTTTATTGCATATTTGTAGGCTGCGTTATTTAGTTCTTCTTGGATTTCTGTTATTGTATTATCAATATCAATTCCTATATTCAAAGTTTTATTCTCCTTATCTTGGTTCATTTTTCTTGATAAGATTTTATTCTATCTCAATTGTTTCATCATTTTCTAATATTTCATATTCTACTTCATTTTGTTCAAACATTTTCTTTACAAAATCAAAATCTACTGGATATCTAGGGCTATCTGCATGCAATGGAATGACTAATTTTGCCTTTGTTTCTTTTGCCAATAAGGATGCCTCAAAGGCTCCCATTACCACTCCATAATCTGATACAGGAACACATAGAATATCACATTTATAATCATTTTGAAAACATATTGTGTCACTTGTTATATACACTCTTGTTTCATTATCATCTATTATATATCCAATATTTTCTATGACTTTTCCCCCTGTTTTCATTGGTGGTATATATCCATGTTCAGCATGTACTACTTCTATTGTTATCTTGTCTTCCATATTAATAATATTATTTTCTTTAACAATATTTATGTCTAATGTTGCATATGTATTTTTTACTTCGTTACTTGAATAGATTTTGATATTTTTATCTATTTTTTCTAATATTTCCGCATTACAATGGTCAGAATGTTTGTGTGTTACTAGTATAATGTCTACTGTATTCCAAATATCAAAATATTCCTCCTTATATTTCAAATTTCCTGGGTCTACTAATATTTTCTTTCCTTTTGTTTCAATTAATAAACATGATTGTGGGAATTTTGTAATTTTCATATTATCCTCTCCTTAATTATTTATATATTTTTTCTGTATCTTCTTTATATCACAAATTAAGCATTTTTCCTAGTATTTTGCCAATATTTACATTCTACTCTACTTATATTTAAACTAAATTTTTTTATTTCATCTTGTGTAACTTTACAATTTACATTCTATTATACATTAAATTATTTTTTTCTTATAAAAATATTTCTTTTATAAAAATCAACTGTTTTATCAACCGCGTCTTTTAATGCTTGATTATCAGTATCAAATGTATGGCTTCCATTTTGTTTCCTCTAATCCCATGGCAAAGTAATACTATTTTATCTGACGAAATATCTGCCATCAAGGCACATAGTCTAATGTTATCTGTACTATTAATATAAATTTTTTCTTCCATTTACTATCTCCAATTTCAATAATTTTAGTTGTATACTTAATATTTTATATTTTTATACCTCTTCCATCTTTCCATCAATCATAAATTTATTTCCCGTAATATGATAAATATTAGGGATATTATTTCTTAATTTAACTTTGTCCTCTGAATATTTATCTTCATCAATATCACAAGCAACTACTTTTCCAACTACTATCTGATGATTTCCTGTTTCTATTTCATTTTCAAAAATACAATCAATATTTGCAATACATTCTTCTATTCTTTTACACTTTAATTCTTTGGAATCATATGGTGTTAAATTAGCAAATTCAAACTCACTTATATTTTTATCTACTTTTTCTCCTGCCTTATATAACTTATCTAACATATTTTCTTTTGGAATCCCTATTACAAATTGCTTTGTTTCTTTTATATTTATATAAGTGTCTGTTTTAGGTGAAATAGCTATTGCCACCATATTATCTGGTTTAGTAGAACAATTCATAAACATTGCAAATGGTGCTACATTTTCTACATTATCTTTACTTATTGTAGATACTAATATGACTGGCGATGATTGAGTTACGTACACTACTTTCTCAATTTTATCTAATATTTCTAGTTTATTCATAATTAACCAATATCTCCTATATTTCATAATTTTTTCTTGAGCTTTTTCCATCTAATATGATAATTTATAAATTATCTTTTATTTCTGGGAATAGGTCATATAAATTATAACCTAATAAACTATCAAAATATTCCTTTAATTTATAGGTTTCTTTAATATGATATTGCGTATTTGAATAAGCTCCTCTTCTAATCATAATATCGATTAGTCTTTTGTCAATTGTAAATACTCTACCACCCTGTGGACACATTAAGTCACATAAATTTATTAATTTTTCTTCTATTGTATATTTATGTGTTTTTATAAATTTCGCTATAAAAGGTTTCTCCTCTGGATTTGGAACTCCTCCAGCTGTACAAACAATATCATTGTTTAAATATGAATGTGTTATACATATATTGCAATAATCTTCGTCATAACCTTTATCTTTTAAATAGTTATATCCGTTTATTTCATGTCCATGAGATTCTCCCGTATATTTACCAATGTCATGTAAATATCCAAGCGTTATTGTTTTATTAATATCTACCTTATAATGTTTTTCATTTAATGCTTGTGCTATTTTTCCTGCAGTATCTCCTACACAAATACAATGTTCTATCCATCTATCACTTTTTGTTTTTCCTCTATAATTTTCTATTATTGTTCTTGCTTCATTGCTTGTTAATTTCATAAATTTTCTCCTTTTTGGTCTAATTTAGATATTTTTTCATATATTTCTTTCCATTTTGAAACTCTATCTAATGTTTGTTCTTTTTGTTTATTTCTTGTGTTCATTCATTAAATCAATATTATTTTCTAAACATACTAATGTTTTTGCATGTTTATCATAGGTATTTGTAAGTATTAGTTTATCATAGACAATATTATATTTATCTAGCCATTGTGTCGTTAATTCATTCGGATTTGTATATTCTCCATTATTTCTTCCTGTTATGATATATATTTCATGTCCATCTTCCTTTAATTTTTTTATGTAATAGGTTGAATCTTCTAATGGCTTTAGCTTTTTTGCAAAGTTTTCAATGTTAGCATTATAAAAACATTTCTCTTCTTCCTCTGTCCAATCAAACATTCCTTTTCTTAAATATTCTGGATTTTCATTTATAATTCCTGTGTTTCTTAATTCTTTATCATGTTTCAAATATTCTTTTAATAATGTATCATCAAAATTAGCTATACAATTATCTATATCAATTCCTATTCTCATTTTATATTTCCTCTTCTTCTCCTATAATTCAATAATTTCCAAATCGTCTGGAACATACACATTTCCATTAAAGTTTTTCTGTGCTTCTTCTGTATATAGCTTTTTTCTTTCCTTTCCATGCGATTCTTCTGTATGATATAAAATTAAATTTTTTACTTTTAAATCATTCATTATTTTACTTGCGCTCTTAGCTGTTGAGTGATTTTTTTCATAGGCATGAAAAATATTTTCTTCTGAATCTAAGCAAAATGCTTCATGCATCACGTAATCTGAATTCCTAACTCTTTCATACAAATCAGCATTCAATGTTTCATCCCCTAAAAATATTAATCTTTTTTCATTTAGCATACATTCAAATCCAAATTGTTTTGTTCCTCTTGCATGTATATCAAAAAAAGTATAGTCGATTCCGTTTATATTCATTTTTTCTTTATCCTTTAAGATATGAAAATCTGTAATCTTTAAAATTCCTTTTACGATCTTTTCTGGAAGTATTTGTTTTGCTACTTCCACTATTGCTTCATAAACTACATCATTACAGTAAATATTTATATTTGTTTCTATTTCTCCATTTATAGATGCTCTTCCTAACTTTTTAAACATCCATATAAGACCTAATATATGGTCTGTATGACTATGAGAAATAAAAATATGTCTTATTTCTTTCCCATCAATATTAACTTGTTTTAATCTTTTCATTATTTCAATACTTCCACCTGTATCTATTAAGAAATTTCCCCTATCATTTTGTATTAAAAAACAAGTATTATATAAATCCAATGTTCCACCATTTCCAGTGCCTAACATAATTATTTTTTCCATTTATTTTCTCTCCCTTCTAACTATAATAAATTTCTTATCTTTTTAATTAAATAGTGACTTCCTCCGTCTTGATTATTTTGTTGATTTTCGACCATACTAATAATTAATAAATCATCTGTAAAACAATCAAACCATCCCAAAGTTCCACTTTCTTTATCTTCGCTCGAAGTCTTTAATTCCGCTGTTCCTGTTTTTCCTGCCACTGTAATACCATCTATTTTCATGTCATTGGCAGTCCCCTCTTTGTTTTCTACTACTTGGATTAAACTTTCTTTAATTGCATTTGCTGCTTCTGCTGTAAAAGCACTTTGTTTTAATATTTCTGTTTTGCCATCAGCATATTCTAGATATGGTTTTAGCATATTTCCTTCATTAGCAAAAGCAGAATAGATAGAAGCCATATGTATTGGATTTACTAGAACACTTCCTTGTCCATATCCTGTATCTGCTAATTTCGTTTCTCCTTCTATTTGATTTCCATTTTGGTTGGCATATTGTGATTTTGCCAAATTTAATGGAAATTCTAATGTTTCATTAAACCCTATTTTGTTCAAATTTTCTGCTAATGGCTCTGCTCCTATCTTTAATGCTGATTGAGCAAAATAAATATTATCTGAATGAATCATAGCATTTAATAGATTTTTAGCTCCATTATATGCCGTTAAAGTAGTTATTTTGTAATTTCCCCAAGAATTATCTTTTTGCCAACTAGTTGTTGTATAACCATAGTCTTCATCTTTCTTTATCTTTCCAGTTGTCAAACCAATTGCGCCAGTTACTGGTTTAAAAGTTGAACCTGGGCAATATTTTTGAATAAATCGATTGTATAATGGTTTACTTATATCATTGTTTAAACTTTCCCATTGCTTGTTTGTCATTCCTACTACAAAATCATTTGAATCAAAAGTTGGTGTACTTACCAAGGCTAACAATTCTCCTGTTTTTGGATGCATTACTACAAAAAATCCTTTATCATTTTTCATTTGTTCATATATTTTAGTTTGCAAACTACTATCTAATGTAATTTTTACATTTTGTCCATCTTTTTTATCTTGTTTGATAATTTCTCCTATCCTATTTTCTTTTTCATCTATGATATAAATTTCGGTTCCATCTATTCCCCTTAAAGTTTCTTCATAAGCTTTTTCTAATCCTGATTTTCCAATCTTACTAGCTGTGTTGTATCCTTTTCCTTCATTGGCTTCCAGTTCTTCCGCATTGATTGCTTGTACATAACCCATTATATGTCCAGCTTCTTTTCCTAGTGAATATACTCTTCCCGCTTCTTGATTGATTCGTATTCCTGGTATCTGAAGTAAGCTTTCTTTTAATTGTATACTCTCTGCTATTTTTTTGATGGGAACAAATGTATCGTCTTTTACCCAAGAAGCTTCTAGTTGTTGGTTTATGTATTCTTCTGAAACACCTGTTAACTCTGCTATTTTTTGAATACTTTCTTCTTTTGGTTCACTTAATTTTCCAGGAACAATCCCTGCTGCTAGAATGGTCCCATCGGTTGCCAATTTCACATCATTTCTATCTAAGATATCACCTCTTTTGGCTTTGATAGTAGAAATTCTTATTTTTTGATTGTTTCCTAATTGAGGAAAAATGAAACTAGATGACCATTTTATTTTATATTCTTCGTTTTCTTTTTCAATCGTTACTGTGTTGTTAAAACTCACTTCTCCTGCTGCTGTATACATTTTTTCATGGTAATCAATTTGATAATTTTTTTCTTGTTTTTCTACTTTTTGAATTTCAATTTTGATATCACTACTATCAATTCCCTCATAGATATTTTTGTTTCGTTTGATAAAATCTTCTTGGCTCATATTCATAGAAATCACTTTTCTATACATTGCTTCATAGTTTTTATCATTGATTAATTGGATAAATTCTGTTAAAGTTTGTTTTGCTTTTTCTTCGTTTTTCTTGTTTATCGTAAATATACTCACTCCTGTTATAGCTATTATTAAAATGATTATTATAATTGCAACTATTATTTTTTTATTTTTCATAAAATTCTCCTTTATTCTTTTCTTAGCATCCCATTACTTCTATATTTTGAGCTACCAACTTTCCTTGTTGTTTTTCTGTTTTTCGAAATGTTACAAAAATGTTATCTCCTCTTTCTTTCATTTTTTGTAATTCTTCCCATTGATTTTTTGTATTTGAAAAAATTTGTGTATCTTTATCTACTATCACTTCAACTTCAAAATTCACTTGCTCATATTCACTGTAATATTCTGTTATTTCTCCTGTTAATATGATATTGTTTCCTTTTTGTGATAAATTTTTAATTGACATAGAAACTTCTTCTGCTTCTAGTGTTTCTTTTTTTAATTCTTCTCTTTTTATTATATTTTTGGTCACTTTAATATTATTAAAGTTTCGATAAATACAATTGCTGTTCACAGCTTTGCTCATACAATAGATATTAATATAATATTGATTCGGTTCTTCTTCTCCTGCAAAATAAAGAGTTGCTCCACCTATTCTTGTTTCTATTTTTTCAATTTGATACTTCGTTATGGTTGCTATCACATTTGTTTTTTCAAATTGCTCCTCTGTTATTTCTTGTGACATTGCAATTTGATTGTTTTCTTTAAATCTTTCCCAAGCTTGCTTGTTCCCTAATCTTACACTATAAGTCCCTGGCTCATATTTTTTTAATTCATTTGACCAAGTTGGAACTTCATAGGAAATCGGTTCTGGCACTTTATATTCTTTATTATCTGCCATTTGATAAACTTCTGCTTTTTCTTTTATTTGTTTTTTCAATAATTTTTCTAGTTTTTCTTTTTGTTTGATATTATTTCTTACGACGACTCCACCTTCATCTGTTCTTTTAATAACATTATAATTTTCTTTTTGGTAAGCTATCAAATAATTTTTGCTTATGGTATCATAATCTAACTCTATGTAATTTTCTTCCTGCTCAATTTTCTTTATTTCTTCCTGTGATACTCTTGCTCCTTCTCCTACACCATCAATGCACTTTGTTAATTGATTTAATAGTTTATTATAATCTGTTTTGGCTGCCGTATACACATAATATCGATCTTGTTCTTTTACTTTATAAACAATTCTATCTGGCGTTTCAAAATATTTTACCTGATTAAACGTTTCTTGTTCTTCCTTTGGTTTTATTTGCGTAAATAATAATATTCCCAAACATAGTGTCAAAATAGTGGTAGTAACCCCAATTAATGTTTTGTATTCTTTAAACTGCTTTGCTAATTTTATCATTTTTATTCTTCTTTCCATATTTTTCTTTCCATCTGTCACATATAATAATCTTGTTGTCATTTTTTCTTCTTGTGAAATTGGTAAAATTGTTACCAATGATTTTGCATATTCCTTTTCGTTCTGTTTGGGTAATTTACTTAATACTAATTCATCTGCTTTTAGTTCCATGTCTTGTCTAATTTGTTTAAAACAAAACCATATAACTGGGTTAAACCAATAAATGCTGGTAATGACTAAAAGAAATTTATTAAGCCATATATCTTTTTTTTTGTAGTGTGCTAATTCATGCATTAGAATATGTTTTATTACTTCATCTGACTTTTTTAATATATCCTGTGTTACTAATATTTGGGGATGTATCATTCCATAGATGCATGGTGTAATTCTTTCTTTTTGTTCTACTAGTTTTATTTCTTTTCTTATCTCTAATTCATTCTTTGCTTCTTGAAATAACTTTAAAATTCGTTCTTCTTTGACCTCTTTTTTTCCTATTTTTCTTTTTATTCGCCTACTATTTACAGTATAAATTCCCCATAATATTAGGATTCCACTTATCCATATCACTGTTGCTATTTTTCCATATTGACTGACACTTAAAATTCTTTTTGCTTTATCTATCCAATCTACTATGCTACTGACTGTATAAAAATTATCATTGTTAGCATATAGTGTAATTCGAAAAGGAATTATCAAACTGATTAATAATAAACCCCACATTGCAAATTTCCATTTGGGCGATATTTTTTGGTCAAATACTTTTCTTAATAACAAAATAATACCAGCTACTAAGGTTGCCATTACAGCCATATATATAATATTACTGAATATGATTTGTATATTTTGCATATTTTGCGCTCTCTTTCTTTTTTAATCTTCAATTAAATCTAGTAATTCTTGTAAATCCTTTTTTGATATTTTTTTCTCTTCTACAAAATTTAGTAATAATTTATTAGTACTTCCATGGTACAATTTCTGTAAAAAATTCTCATTTTCCCTTCTTTGATATTGCTTTTGTGAAATTGCTGGTTCAAAAAGATTTCTCTTTTGATTTAAGGTTGTTTTCGATATAACACTTTCTTTTTCTACTAAGCGATATAATAGTGTTTTTATTGTGTTTTTGTTTTTCGCTTCTTCTTTGCTTAAAGATTCTACTATTTCGTTTAAAGTTATAGGAGACTTTTCCCATAACACATTCATTATTTCTAATTCTGCATTTGTTATTTCATATTTTTTGTTTTTCATTTTTTCTTCCTTTCATGGGACTAGAGGGACGTTCCATCTTTCTTCGCAAAAAATTACAGTTGTAAACTTTGCTTATAGTTTACAACTGTAACTTAATTTTGTCAAGTATTTTCTGTTTTTACTGTTTGATTATTGTATCTGATAAGTTTCTCCATTATCTTTTGTTTCTAATACAATTTTTGAATTCAATTTTATAACTGGTCGAAATCCACAAGATTCTGTATAATCTTTCCAACTATAACAAGCCCTACCAGTTTCAATATTATAGACTCTTCCTTTTGTGTACGTACCTGGTTTCTGTGGTCCACTTAACCAATAGCTTTTTCCATTATCGATCGGCTTTTCGAATCCTCCAGAATAATGCTGACTTTGCCAATAATAACCATATGTATTTCCGTCCCTCAAAAGATGTATATCTACTTTGACAAGCTCGTGCTTGTTGTATCATTTCAGGAGTTGGACCACCAATGGCATAATCCATATATGTTGTTTTATATTGTTGATTCCATACATTTCCACTATCCATCAGGAATAAATAAGCTTGGTAACATTCATAAGAATCTCCCACATTTTTCATATTCGTACTATAGTTCCATTCATATCCTGGAAATCTATTTTTATCTGATAACATTTTTGTTCCTTCTACATAATTTCCAGCATCAACTGCTGATTTAAGTGTATTATCATTATAAATTGGATCAGCTATAACATCGTCATAAATAAGATAAATATTTTCTAAATCTGTAAAAAATATTTGCCAATGATTCGTATTATCATAATTTGTTACATATTTACCATACATATTTTTTGTTACAGTAGCAGCTTTTCCTGGCAAAGATATAATTATCTTACAAGAAGCTGACTTCTCTCCGCAGCTTGCTGTAATTGTCACTTTTCCTTCTTTTTCACCTTTTACACTGCCATCTTTTGATACTGTTGCTATACTTGCATCAGAAGTATTCCATGTTATTTTTTCGGTGGTATTAGTTGGTGTAGGATTTGCTGTTAACTTTATAGTATCTCCTAGTAAAATTACCGTTGTCGCTGGGTTTACCGTTAAGGCAGTTACTGGTATTTTTACGGTTACAACACAACTTGCTTCTATACCACTTTTTTCTTCTCTTACTTTTATTGTTGTTTCGCCTACTTCATTTTCAGATTTCAAAGTTATTTGTCCATTCTCTCCTTCTTCTATTTTAAGCAAATTATTATTACTAGAGGTTATTCTTATTTGACTAGATTCTTTTATTTTTTCAAAATCAGCTATTTCTGTATTAACTGAAATTTTTCCATTATTTAAGACTATTTCATAATAATTTCCTTGTACTTTTACAAAGTATTGAGCTCCTTTATTTTTATAAACCAATGT
The DNA here is from genome assembly GCA_949077355.1 of uncultured Clostridia bacterium. GTDB lineage: Bacteria > Bacillota > Clostridia > TANB77 > CAG-508 > CAG-269. The sequence continues at coordinate 19,348 of CARUQW010000023.1, forward strand.
ATAAGACAACATTTCTGTTGCATTTCTACTCATTGCAATTTCACTACGACTTAACATGATTTTTTCTACATCTGTGGAATCACTAACTGTTTGTTCAATTTTATATCCCATTGATTTTAAATCGCTGATTACTCCTGCTAAAGTGGCTTCTTCTCCTATTATTTTTTCATCTATTTTTCTTGCTACAAGTGACATTTGTCCCATTTCTTCTATTTCTTTTAATTCAGATATTTTTCCAGCTTCTTTTGATTTTATTAATATGCCGTTTTTTCCTGTCAATGTTATAATACTAACTCCTGCCAAAATAAGTAATACTATAATTGTAATTACAAGAGCTACTAATGTGATTCCATTTTGAGCTTTTTTATTATCATTCTTCATTTTTCCCCTCTTTTTTCTTTAGTTTTTTATCATTATATATAGATATTCTAAAGAATGTCAACTTTAATACAATTCAATTCCCACTAAAATTTTATCTATTTTTCTTCCTTAAAAAATTCATTTTCATTATATTCTTTTGGCTTTAATCCCAATCTTGTTTTCATATAACCAACTAGACCTAAAACAGTAATCAACAAAATAATTCCCACCAAAATCATTCCATTGGTTGTATCAGTTACTCGTAATAAGTAAGCTCCTAAAAAGCTAATAACCGCTCTAAAAACATTTCTGCTGATAGCATTTACAGCATAAATTTGTGTTAATATCTTTTCATTTGCAAAGTTTCCCAAATATCTTGTTGATAAGACGCCACTCATTCCTTTTACAAAATCAATTAAGATAAATCCTATTACTATAATGGCTAATGTAATTCCATAAGATATATTCATGGCAGTTAAAATTCCTACTATCAAAATAGAAAATGTCATAATAAATAAAATAGCAGATAATGATTTATTTCGGAAATAATTATGAAATTCCATTTGTTTTTTTGAACCGATTGCTGCTGAAAAGCTTAAGATAGCTGCTATTAATGTAATTATCTGCTCTGGTGTTCCAATATCAACTAGCAAACTCGAACGATAAGTACTCATTAGACAAAATACTCCCCAAGCTATTCCTGAATATAAAAATAAGCTTCTTAATCGTTGTGAATTAGCAATAAATTTTATTCCTTCCCATAAATCTTTCATATAATTTTTAGTATCTGTTTTCTCCTTTTTTTCTTCTTCGATATCACTAAAGCCTAATGACATAACAGTTGCTAATATCGCAAAACATAAGCTCCCTGTAATAGGAATATATGGATTTATAACATACAGAAATCCAGAAATGATGTATGTTCCTGCATTTAATAAGTAATAATCTTTGGTTCCTTTTCCCTCTAATTTAGAAAATATCTCCCCTTGTTTTTCTGTTTCTGGAATTGAATATTGGATTAAAGCTGTATCTGATATATCCTTTAAAGAAAAACATATACTACTAATAAATTGTGCAAAAATTAGCATTCCTAAGTTTTTACAGGACATAATTAATACAATAAATATTATATTAAATATATTAGCTAAGATGGTACATTTTCTAGTTCCCACTTTATCAATTATAATACTTGCTGGTATTTGGAAAATAATCATAAAAATAGCATAAAATGCGCCACCTAAAACAACATCTGAGCTACTTAAATGTTTTACTTGTGTTAAAAATAAAAATTCTATTGCATAATAAAAAATTAAATCAATTGATATGGCGCGATATAAAGAATATAGTTTCATATTCTGTTTTCTTGCTTTTCTAATCTTTTTTTCTTGATTCATTGGTATATCTTTCTCCTTTGTATTTTAATGTTTTTTCAATTTTGGTTTTGGTATATTGCTTTTTCCTATTCTTAAAAATTCTTCTATTGTTTTTATCATAATTTTCTTATCTTCTGGATCTAAATTCTGATAGGTTTTCACCATTGTTTTCGCATTTAAAAATGCCTTATTTTTTATATCTGATAATGTTTCTGCTTGTGTTGTATTTAAGATTTCAAATAGGGTATCAATAAATTTTTCTCTCTGCTTAGGTGTTACTTCTTTTAGCCAATTAGTTATGGTTTTATCAATAAATTCACTCGAATTCGTTAACTCATCTCTTACAAATTTTCCACCTAATACTTGCCAAGAATATAAATCATGTTGCATAATTCCTGTTTCTGTGCTTTTTAAAATTGTGGTTTCTTCTTTATGATTTAGTAATCTTCCAATAATAGAAGTTTGTGGTATATAAGTATGTACCTTATTTACTATTTTTCGATACGATTCGCACTGAATGATTTTATCACAAAATCCAGGTCCATCATTATTATAAACATTGATAATTCTTTTTTGTATTTTAGAAGAACAAAATGCTGCTGCATATACAGCCAGATTTCCTCCCTTAGAATGGCCTCCTACACGAATTTTATTTTTATATTTTTTTGCAACTTCTTCTAAATAAGCTACTGCATCAGTTTGGGCTGGTACTAATTCACTAAAACTCATATTGAAGTCTTCTTTCCATCCAATAATTGTGTTATCAGTTCCTCTATAAGATACATAGATTGTACCATCTTCCATTTGTATTGTAATAGCTGAAAATTGTTTTTCTTGAATCGGATCAATTTTATTGACATAATAGCAAAGTTTCATGTCTCCAAATCGAATACTATTAGCCAATATTGGGTATAACTCAATATCTTCTTGTTGTAGAATTCTACCTGTTGTTCCCATTTCTTGGTATCGTTGGTAAGCTTCTTTTAATGTTATTTCTTCCCCTTCTTGTAAATATCCATCAAATGGGAAATATGATAATCTTGATAAAATAAGATTATCGATTTCATTAAATTCTACTTGTTTTAACTTCAAATCTCTCCAATTCATATAATCAAAGATATTTGCCATAATACCTCTTTCTCCTTATCTTTTGATAAATGCTACAATTTGTTCTGCTAGCTCTTCTTCTTTTCCCTCATATCCATGGTTGCTGCCATCTATATAATCAATATCTTTATGTGGATTTGTAATACTATTGCTAACGATATTGACTAATTCATCTGCTGGCTGTATAATCATCTCTTTTACATTTCCCCATCTCATAAATAGAGGTACTTCAATATTATTTAATTTTTTTAGTTCGGTATCTTCTCCAAATTTTGCAAAATCAATTTCTTTGTTATCTCGTGCATATCTTAAAAATGTTTTTACACTTACAGGATGAATAAATGCTTCTTTTGGCATTAGTTCAAGCTGTTTTCCTTCCCTTTCCTTATTTTCTGCTAAAATTACATATTCTTCAAATTTATCTCCTAAATACGCTTTCAGAGTTCCTGGTATATCTACTAATGAAAGTAAGATAACTCCCTTTATATTTTTTAATATATCGTCCTTTTCTTCTTTTAATTCATGATATGTATATACTATTTTAGTACATCCCAAACTATGTCCTTGTAAATAGATATCTTCATAGCCTAATTCTTTTAATTTTAAAATAGCACCTACAATATCCTCGTAGCTTTCTAAAACATCTTCATAAGATGTTCCTGCTAATTTTTGCTCATCTTTTCCTTCTATCTTCTTCCTAATATATTGGGCTAATTCACTTCCTCTGTTGTTAAAGCAACAATAATCTATTTCAGCATCATTTACTTTCCTTGCTATTATTTCATCTCTTTCTTTTAGGCAATTACTAGTCAGACCATGAATTGCTAATAAAATTCTCTTTGTATTTTGCTTACTTTCATAGATAATTCCATTTAGAGCAACACCATCAGTCGCTAAAAAATTTATTTTTTTCATTCATTTCTATTTTTTCAGTTAATATTTCTTCAATTCCCATTTTAAGTGCTAGAAACATTTTGCTACATTCATCTTCATTTAAATTATGTATACCATCACTAATTTTTGTATAAATAGTATTAAATCCTTGACTAAACATTATTGATGGTAAATAAGGTTTTAAAATCTTTATTTTATCTTCCATTCTTTCCTTTTTAAATTCATCAAAACTCATTTCTAGTTTATCTTCATTATCATTAAAGACATCAATTAAAAGTTTTTCAAATATTCTTCTTAAATAGATTAATGCTCCAATATATGTACTAAAACTATATAATGAGCAAGCTTTTTTATAATAATCTGAATATTCCTTATAGTATCATCATCAATTTTCATAAAATGTATAACCATTTTGTGGTTGCAATCTGCAACTGCACAAAATGTGAAAAAATCAGTATCTGATAAAGAGCTTTCTAAAGAGTCATGACGAACTTCTGTAGAAGCAGATGTTAAAGAACCAGGCGTGCAATCAGCAAGTAAACTAGTCAAAGCTAGTCTAGAGTCCTCGAAAGCAAAAATACGTCTAGTCTTACATTCCTT
>CARUQW010000024.1:0-17349 GCA_949077355.1 uncultured Clostridia bacterium
ATTTCTTTTGCTTTTACCCATTTTCCTTCTTCTGGAATTGGTGCTGGTCCATGGTTTACTCCTTTGGCTACACAGCACATTTCTTCTAATTCTTTTGAATAAATCATTTTAATTGCTCCTTTCATTTCTCCTTTTATTTTTGGTTTTATAAGTGCTATTTTAGTTTATTTTCAAAACTAAAAACATCTATAAAAAATTAATAACTTTTTATTGATTCTTCATTTTTTCAATTTCTTCTTTTGATAATAAAAGTTGATTTTTACGCCTTTTCTCTGTCTTTTCTACCACTTCTTCTACATCTTGTGTCTTTACATTTTCATTGCTATAGGCTATCACATTTTCAATATCACGAATATAAATACCAGAATCATAATGTTCTTTTCTAGCTAAGGTCTTAGCTCCTAATAAGTATCGTTTTAAAATTTCTTTATCTTCTTTACTTACCTGTTCTTCTCCAATCCCTAATATCTCGTATCGCCAAATAACATGTCTTTCATAACTTGAAAAATCATTCTGATTTAAATCTGTATAATCATACTCCACCTTGAATTTTAAATTTTGTATCGACATGGTTATATTGGTCCAAATCTCGTTTCTTTCTGATTTTCGAAATTCTTTTCTCAATTCTTTTATCTTAGCATATAATAATTGGACTAATCTTAAATATTGATTTTCATCTATATTAAATTTTGCTGGTATTTCATATACATTAACTGGCTTCTTTTTCAAAATCCCTTTGGGAATATAATAGAAGAATAACTCTCCTGTCTTTCCTTCTTTATCAGGCTCATCCAAAACAGAACTATATAGATATAGTTTATCCCATTTTTCTGGTATCATATAAAATAATTTTCTTTGTATATCTTCATATATTTCTTTTATTTTTTTTGTATGATTTAGCATATCTTTTTATTCCTTATCTAATAAACTATTTCCCGTCATTTCTTCTGGTTTTTCAAGATTCATCAAATCTAGCATGGTTGGTGCTAAATCTGCTAGCTTTCCTCCTGATTTTAGTTTTAAGGTGTTGTTCGCAGTTACTAAAATTAATGGTACTGGATTGGTTGTATGTGCTGTATGTGGTTCTCCAGTACTATAATCTATCATTTGTTCTGCATTTCCATGGTCTGCTGTAATTAATAGATTTCCTTGTTTGTTTTCTACTAATTCTACTACTTTTCCGACACATTCATCGACTGCTTCAACTGCTTTAATGGCAGCTTTTAAACTTCCTGTATGGCCTACCATGTCTGTATTAGCATAATTTAATATGATGCAATCATATTTATCATTTTTAATGGCTTCTAATACTTTTTCTGTTACTTCATAAGCACTCATTTCAGGTTTTTGATCATAGGTTTCCACTTTAGGAGATGCTACTAATATTCTTTCTTCTCCTTCATATTGTTTTTCTTCTCCGCCATTAAAGAAGAAAGTTACATGTGCATATTTTTCCGTTTCTGCGATACGTAATTGGCTGTATCCTTTTTTACTTATATATTCTCCAAATGTATTGTGTAATGCTTCTTTTTGGAATGCGATGTGTACATTTGGCATTGTTTCATCGTAATTAGTGAAACATACATAGTATAAATCTAAATCTTTTTTGGTTTCAAATCCATCAAATTCTGGGTCTACTAAGCTTCTTGTAATTTCTCTTGCTCGATCTGGTCTAAAGTTAAAAAAGATAACAGAATCATGTTTTCCAATGGTTGCAATCGGTTCTTCTCCATTGCAAATTAATGTTGGTTCTACAAATTCATCAAATACTTCTTTTTGATAAGAATCTTCAATGGCTTTTATGCTACTACCAGCTTTGTTTCCTTCACCTTTTACTAAAGCATCGTAACATTTTTTAACTCTTTCCCATCTTTTATCTCGATCCATAGCATAGAATCTTCCAGATATACTTGCAATTTTTCCAATTTGCTTTTCATTCATTTTTTCTTGTAATTTCATAATATAGCTCTCTGCTGAAGCTGGCGGTGTATCTCTTCCATCTAGAAAACAATGTACATATACATTTTCAAAATCCCTTCTTTTTGCCATTTCTAATAGTCCATATAGATGGCGGTTATGACTATGCACCCCTCCATCTGATACCAAGCCTAAAATGTGTAACTTAGAGTTGTACTTTTTACAATTTTCAATTGCTGCTATAAATTCCGGATTGGTAAAAAAGTCACCATCTTCAATGGATTTTGTGATTCTTGTTAATTCTTGGTATACAATTCTTCCTGCACCAATATTGGTATGTCCTACTTCTGAATTTCCCATTTGTCCTTCTGGTAAGCCAACAGCTAATCCACTTGTATGAATTTCTGTATGACTATATTTTTTCATTAGTTTATCTATGTTAGGTGTATTAGCTAATTTAATAGCATTTCCATCATTATTGGTATTATCTCCAAAACCATCTAATATCATTAGCATTGTTAATTTGTCTTTCATCTTTTCATCACCTTTTTAATTTTCAAATTTAACTATTTTACTAAATTCATCTGCTTTTAGACTAGCGCCTCCTACTAAGCCACCATCTATATCAGACATTTCAAATAATTCTTTGGCATTTGTGCTTTTTACACTTCCACCATATTGTATTATAACTCCATTTGCCACCGTTTGTCCATAGATTTGAGCAATTTTGTTCCTGATGGATTTAATGCTATGATTGGCATCTTCTTTTGTTGCCGTTTTTCCTGTTCCAATTGCCCAAATAGGTTCATAAGCTATGATTGTATTTTCTACTTGATTTTCTGTTAATCCTTTTAATGCTAATTCTGTTTGTTTCGTTATAATTTCTTCTGTTTGGCCTGCTTCTCTTTGTTCTAAAGTTTCTCCTACACATACGATTGGTTTTAACCCATATTGAAATGCTGCCTTTACTTTTTTATTTACTGTTTCATCTGTTTCGTTAAAATATTGTCTTCTTTCTGAATGCCCAATAATAACATATTCTACATTAATAGATTTTAACATTTTCCCAGATATTTCTCCTGTGTAAGCTCCTGTTTCTTCGAAATGCATATTTTGTGCCCCTATTTTTATATTTGTATTTTGAGCTGTTAGTAAGGCATAAAATAAATCCGTATATGGCATACATAAAACCACTTCATTTTTGGTGTCTTTCACCAATGGTGCCAATTCTTCAATAAAGTTAATCGCTTCATTAGGAAGCATGTTCATTTTCCAATTTCCTGCAATTACTTTTCTTCTCATTCTTTCCAACCTACTTTCTAAAATTTTATCTAACTTCTTCTCCAAATATTGCTTTTAAGCTATGATTGATGTAATTATCCATCTCTTCCTCTGTTGGTAGAAAATCAAAAACTTTCTTTAATTCTGGATTTTTTTCCTTATTTTGTAAGTGTCTTTTTTCTTTCACTTTGGCAATAAATTCTTGTTCTTCCTCTGTATAACGACCTAACAAGCCATCAAATTTTGTCGTATTTTGTTCTACTATTCTTTTTCTAAATTCTTTCTCTTTTTCTCCCATTTTTACATCCTTCCTTATACTTTGTTTAATTTCATAATTCATCACTTTACCATTAACTTAAAAGACATTCAATTCCTGGTAAATTCTTTCCCTCTAAGAATTCCAAGGAAGCTCCTCCTCCTGTTGAAATATGTGTCATTTTGTCTTCTACCCCTGCTTTTTTTAGGGCTGCTGATGAGTCTCCTCCTCCTACAATTGTAATACATCCTATTTCTGCTAAAGCTTTTGCTATTTCGTTGGTTCCCTCTGCAAATTGCTCTACTTCAAATAAGCCTAAAGGTCCATTCCAAAATACAGTTTTTGCGTTTTTCAATTCTTCTATAAATAGTTTTATCGTCTCTTTTCCAATGTCAAATCCTTCCCAACCTGATGGAATTTCATTATATTTTACCGTTTTACTTTCTCCTTCTGGTGCCTCTGCTTTTGCTATTTTAGTATCAATCGGCAACATAAATTTCACATTTTTTTCTTCTGCTTTTTTCATTAATTCTCTTGCCAAATCTAGTTTATCTAATTCACAAATCGAATCTCCTACTTCATATCCTTGTGCTTTAAAGAATGTATATGCCATTCCTCCACCAATTATTAGCGTATCAACTTTTTCTAACAAGCTATCAATAACTCCTATCTTATCAGATACTTTAGCACCTCCTAAAATAGCTATAAATGGTCTTTCTGGGTCTTCAATTGCATTTCCTAAAAACTTCAATTCTTTTTCAATTAAAAAGCCTGCTACCGCTGGCAAAAACTCTGCGACTCCTGCTGTTGAAGCATGCGCTCTATGCGTTGTTCCAAAAGCATCACTTACATAAATTTCTGCCATACTTGCTAATTGTTTTGCAAATTCTTTATCGTTTTCTGTTTCTTCTTTATGAAATCTTACATTTTCTAACAATAAAATTTGTCCTTTTTGTAAAACTTCTGCTTTCGCTTTTGCATCTTCTCCTATGACATCTTTTGCCATGATAATTTCTTTTTCTAATAATTTTTCTAATTCTTTTGCTACTGGTTTTAAAGAATATTCCGCTTTAAATTCTCCTTTTGGTCTTCCTAGATGAGAACATAGGATAATCGCACAATCGTTATCTAATAAATATTGAATGGTTGGTAAGGCTGCTACGATTCTTTTGTTATCCCTTATATTTTGATTTTCATCCATTGGTACATTGAAGTCACAACGAACCAATACTTTTTTTCCTTTTAAATCAATATCTTTTACTGTTTTTTTATTCATTTTTACATTCCTCCTAATCTCTCTTTGGTTACTTTTCATTTCTACTATATTTTTGTTTTACTAAAGTGTAACCCGCTTTTATAGTATTGCCATATTTCCCCAAGTCAATACCATTCTATACCAAAAAAGAATACTTTTCAAGTATTCTTTTCGTATATTTTTAATCTGCTTGATTCCATCCTGTTATTTCATTAAATAATATGGTATGATCTCCGTCATTTGTTTTTATTTCTTTGCCTGTGCCAACGATTGTTCCGATATCGTTCTATAATTTTTTCTGCTTCCACTTTTGTTAAATTTTTTCCCTTTTTTTGTTGTTCTGTATAGATATCTGCTTCTATTTTTTCTATGATACTCCTTCTTTCAGCTTGTGTTGTTGATTCGTTTGAGCGATTCATAATATTATCTTTTATCATTACTTTTCCCATTGAAATTCCAGCAATAATAAGTAGTACTATAATGGTAACAATTAATGCTATGAGAGTGATTCCTTTTTCCTCTTTTTTCATATGTACCTCCTTGTTTTTCTTTATTGTATCTCAAAAAGGATTACTTTGCAAGTATTATAAGGCAATCGATTAAAAATAATTTGGTTATATAGACCATGTTAAATGCGCCTCTCTCATGTTCAAATAAGCTTTTATCTATTTCGCATAAATTACGAATGCGACTGGAATAGTTTTACCAAATTCTTAACAAAAGTCATAAAGGGTCCTGTTTTTCGGGTATCGTTATGACTTTTGTTATAGAATTTGTTAAACGCCTTTCACTATGATTCATCTATTGTCGAAATTCCTAATGTAATTTCCTCTAAAACATCTAATAATACCTTTACTGTGTCTAACGCTGTAAAAATTGGAATATTATTTTCAACTGCACATCTTCTAATTTGTGCTCCATCTGTTTCCTGATTAATTGAATTAATATTTCTTGTATTAATTACATAATTTACATATCCTTTTCTCATGGATTCTAAAATTTCTTCACTGCCTTCACTAATTTTCTTTTTCACTCTAGTTCTGATACCATGTTCTTTTAAGAATTTAGCAGTTCCTTTCGTGGCTTCTATATTAAATCCTAAATTATAAAATCTTCTAATTAATGGTAAAGCCTCTTCTTTGTCTTCGTTCGCAATGGTTAAGAAAATCGTTCCATAGTTGGCTAATTTCATTCCAGATGATTGCAAGGCTTTATACAAAGCTCTTGTTAATTTTTTGTCATATCCAATTGCTTCTCCTGTTGATTTCATTTCTGGTGATAGATAGGCATCTAATCCGTTTAATTTAGAGAATGAAAAGGCTGGTGCTTTGACATACCATTTTTCTTTTTCTTTTGGATATACTTCTGTAATTCCTTGTTCTTTTAAAGTTTTTCCAAGCATAACCAACGTACCAATATCTGCTAACGAATATCCTGTTGATTTTGATATAAATGGTACAGTTCTTGATGACCTTGGATTTACTTCAATAACATATACCTCTTCGTTTTTATCTACAATAAATTGTATATTGTATAATCCAACAATTCCAATTCCTAATCCTAATTTTACTGTATAGTCTAGTATTTTTTCTTTGGCTTTTTGGCTTACACTGAAAGTTGGATAAATACTGATACTATCGCCTGAATGAATTCCTGTTTTTTCAACATGTTCCATGATTCCTGGTACAAATACATCTGTTCCATCACATACAGCATCCACTTCTAGCTCTTTACCAATAATATATTTATCGACTAATACTGGTTGCTTTTTGTTAACTTCTACTGCTGTTTTTAGATATTTTTCTAAAGCCTCTTTGTTGGATACAATTTGCATAGCTCTTCCACCTAGCACATAACTTGGCCTTACTAAAACAGGATATCCAATTGCTTCTGCTACTTTAATTCCATCTTCTATATTCGTTACCGCTTCTCCCTTTGGTTGTAATAATTTTAATTTTTTCATTACTTTTTCAAAAGAATCTCTGTTTTCTGCTCTTTCAATGGCATTGACATCTGTTCCAATCATTCTTACGCCTAATTTGCTAAGCGGTTCTGCCAAATTGATTGCTGTTTGTCCTCCTAATGCACTAATTACTCCTTCTGGCTTTTCTAAATCGATAATGTTCATAACATCTTCTACTGTTAGTGGTTCAAAATACAATTTATCACTTGTTGTATAATCGGTTGATACCGTTTCTGGATTATTATTGATAATAATTGCTTCATATCCCGCTTCTTTAATGGTTTGAATTGCATGGACGGTTGAATAATCAAATTCAACTCCTTGCCCAATTCGAATTGGTCCAGCTCCTAATACTATTATTTTCTTTTTCTTACTAATAATGGATTCATTTTCTTCTTCATAAGTTGAGTAGAAATACGGAACATAACTTTCGAACTCACTACTGCAAGTATCTATCATTTTGTAAACAGGATAAATATTTTTTTCTTTTCTTAAATGATAAATTTCTTCTTCTGTCTTTTTCCATACTTTTGCAATATACTTGTCACTAAATCCCATCTTTTTGACTTGTTTTAAAACTTCTATATCATCTTGATTCTTCTTTAATATTTCTTCTGCTTTCACAATATTTTTAATTTTCTCCAAGAAGAACATATCTATTTTTGTAAAGTTATAAATAAGTCCCAAATCTACATCTCTTCTTATTAATTCAGCTATCGCATAAATTCTGTCATCTCTTCCTGCTTTGATATATTCCATCAATTCTTCTGTCTCTGTTTTATCAAATTTGTCCATTTGAATATGGCATACTCCAATTTCTAAAGAACGAATTGCTTTTAGCAGACTTTCTTCTAGCGTTCTGCCTACACTCATCACTTCTCCTGTCGCCTTCATTTGTGTACTTAATTTATTAGAAGCTAATGTGAATTTATCAAATGGAAATCTTGCTACTTTTGATACAACATAATCTAATGCTGGTTCAAAACTAGCTGGTGTATTAGCTAATTTAATTTCATCTAATCGCATACCTATCGCAATTTTAGCAGAAACTCTAGCAATTGGGTAACCACTTGCTTTAGATGCTAATGCAGAAGAACGTGATACTCTTGGATTTACTTCAATTAGATAGTAATTAAAAGAATGTGGGTCTAAAGCAAATTGAACATTACATCCTCCTTCTATTTTTAAAGCTCGTATAATTTTTAAAGCACTATCTCTTAATAATTGGTATTCTTTATTTGTTAATGTTTGGCTTGGCGCAACTACAATTGAGTCTCCTGTATGAACACCTACTGGGTCTAAATTTTCCATATTACATACGGTAATTGCTGTATCATTACTATCTCGGATTACTTCGTATTCAATTTCTTTATATCCTTTAATGCTTTTTTCTACTAATACTTGTCCTACTGGTGAAAGCTTTAAGGCATGCTTTATGGTTTCTTTTAACTCTTCTTCCTTATCGGCAAAGCCTCCACCAGTTCCCCCTAATGTGAAAGCTGGTCTTAATACCACTGGATATCCTATTTTGTTAGCTGCTTCAATTCCCTCTTCCATTGTAGTAGCTATGATGGATTCTAATACTGGTTCTCCTAGTTCTTCACATAATGCTTTAAATTTTTCTCTATCTTCTGCTCTTTCAATACTTTCACTACTAGTTCCTAAAAGTTCTACTTGACATTCTTGTAAAACTCCTTTTTTGTATAATTGCATTGCTATATTTAAACCTGTTTGTCCTCCAATTCCTGGAAGAATAGCATCTGGTCTTTCATAACGAATAATTTTAGCAACATATTCTATGGTTAATGGTTCCATATAAACTTTATCTGCAATTGCCGTATCTGTCATAATGGTTGCTGGATTGGAATTAACTAGAATTACTTTATATCCTTCTTCTTTTAAAGCTAAACAGGCTTGTGTTCCTGCATAATCAAATTCTGCCGCTTGTCCTATTACAATAGGTCCTGACCCTATTACTAATACACTTTTTATATCTTTTCTTTTTGGCATATATTTTCTCACCTTTCTTGTTTTAATTAATTTTATTGGCAAAGTTAAATATATTTTTTCTTCGTAACTCCCAACTGCATACTGTCTGTAATTTCATAACAGACAGTAACTTGTTGGTCCCCCCGAATTATTACTTCATAAAAAATATATTTAACTTTACTATATCTGTTTTATTTTCCCAGTAAACTAATAAATTTATCAAATAAGTATCCACTGTCTTGAGGACCTGGTGCACTTTCTGGATGATATTGCACACTAAATACTTTGTCTTTTTTGCATTCTACTCCTTCGACGGTATCATCTAAAATGTTTTTATGAGTTACAGTTAAATCTGTTTTTGCTAATGATTTTTCATCTACTGCATAACTATGATTTTGGCTTGTAATTTCTATTTTGTCAGTTTCTAAATTTAGCACTGGATGATTTCCACCTCTATGTCCAAATTTCAATTTATAAGTTTTTGCACCATAAGCTAAGCTTATCATTTGATGTCCTAAACAAATTCCAAAGATTGGATATTTTCCTCGTAATTCTTTTACTAGTTTAATTACTTCTTTTACATCTTCAGGATCTCCTGGTCCATTGGATAAAAATATTCCATCTGGTTTTAAGTCTATAATCTCCTTTGCTGTTGTATTATATGGAACAACTGTTACATTACATCCTCTTTTGTTTAAACTTCTTACAATATTTAATTTGATACCACAGTCAACAGCTACAATGTTGTATTTGTGGTTTGCTGTTCTAGAATACCATTTTTTCTTACAACTTACTTTTGCTACTGCATCTTTTGGTATCTCATTTTCTCTTAATTTCTTTAATGCCTTTTGTTTGCTGGTGTTGATATCTGTTATGATTACTTTTCTACTTCCTTTTTCTCTGATACTTCTTGTTAGTTTTCTAGTATCAATTCCAGCAATTCCTGGTATGTTACTTTCTTCTAAATACTCTGATAATGTTTTGGTATATCTAAAATTACTTGGTAGGTCATTATATTCCCTTACAATCATACCTCCAATTGTTGGTTGTTTTGTTTCATAGTCATCATCTGTGATTCCATAATTTCCAATAAGAGGGTAAGTCATCACTACCATTTGATAGGTATACGACGGATCTGATACAATTTCTTGATATCCTGCCATGGATGTATTAAATACAATTTCACAGATTGCTTCTTTGTCTGCACCAAATCCATATCCATAGTATTCTTCACCATCTTCTAATACAATTTTTTTGTTAAATTCTTTCATATATACCTCCTCGTTTTGACAAAAAAAAATAAGGAACACTACTCCTTATCTAAAATGCAAATAAAACAACGATTAAGAAAACGCTTGCTTTTTTTATGAAGTTTGTTTTTCTTAACATTTTTTTCATTTTATTCGCGTCCTTCCTTTTTTCTTTCTTATATCTTTTTTATTATAACAAATTTCGACCATAAATTGCAAGTTTTTTTGTTAATTTTTTTCGTTTTGGTTAGTTTTGGCTAGTTTTGGTTAGTTTTGGGACAGGCACAGAACTAACCACTATGGATACTTCTGTGCCTGTCCCAAAACTAACCACGAATTCAGTAATATTTTTCTATTTTGTTGCATTTTAATTTCCAATCTAGTAAAATAAATTTATCCCAAAAATCCAAGGAGGAAAATCAAAATGGAGAAACATATTGAAAAAGTATATACCGATAATTTACTAAAAATTTGTATTGCTTTATCTATTTTTAGCCTTTTAACTTATTTAGTAGGTATTTTTTTATATAAAGCTTTTGATTTTGGTTGTATTTTTGAAATTATTTCTTTTGTATTTATCATACTTGCTTATCTTGGCATTTCCAAAGCCAATTTTCAGTCTAGCAAAAGATATATCATTATAGCTATGATTCCAATTGGTTGGTTGCTTATTTATGATTTTATTAATCTTCTTGTTAATCTAAAGGAAGTTCTAATAGAAGTTTTTGGTTATTATACAAGTCTTGACCAATATTTCTATTATTTAGAGCCTTATTTATTTGATATTACTTTAGTAGGACTAATTATATTGCTTTATAAATGTTATTCTTCCTTATCCATAGCTGATGGTAGTCAAAAGACTAATGATTTTTATGATAAACTATAGTTATGGTTTTGTAAAAAAAGATTATCTATTTTTATTCACCAATAAAATAAAAATAGATAATCTTTTAAAATTTAATATTTTCTTCTTCATCATATAAAATAATATCATCTTTTGCTAATTTTTCTTTTTTTCTTTCAATCGTAGACAATCTATAAGATAAATACAATATAACTACAATAACTACTAACTGTATGATTCCATATAAAGTTGTTTTTATTGAAAAATTAGTATATGATTTTATACTTTCATCAACATAGGCTTGTTTTTGACTGGTTAATTTCACTCCCGATAATCCCAAACTAATTTTATTAGATTTTTTATTTTCCACCTTATTTTGCTGATATTGTTCATAATATTTTTCAAATGTATCTTCGTTATATTTACGATTCAAATTCAATTTTCCTATTCCTATTCCAATCATTATTATTAGGGATATGAATGCTACTATTCTTAAATTTCTTATTAATTTCTCTTTACTACTTTTTGTAAGAAATGTAACTAGTGCAGTTGTTATAAGAGTAGCCCCTATTGCAATGAATTGAACTGTCAAAAAGATATTTTTCACGTTGGCTATTGGGTCTTCAAATGGATTTTGATAAGAAAAAAGATATACTGCAAAAATTGTTATTACTATAATCAGTGTTGCTATCAATTCTATTGCTACAAAAGTTTTATCATATTTTATGATTATAAATCTTCCATTCCAATAGTGTGAATAATGTGGTGCACTATATCCTCCATCTTCCCCCGTATTTGTATTGATATTCGGAACTTCTCCGCGATTTCGAAACATATTTATTTCCTCCATTGTATATACTATATTACTAAAATAAGCTAAGGTTTTTTTAGTTGTTTACAAAAACCTTAGCTTATTATTTTTTTGTATAAATTAATCTTTACTAGCAATATAGCAAGCTAAATCTACTAATTTATTAGAATATCCCCATTCGTTATCATACCATGCAACTAATTTTACAAAAGTATCTGTAAGCATAATTCCAGCTGTACTATCGAAAATAGAAGTATGTGGATCTGTTGTAAAGTCTGAAGAAACCACAGGATCTTTTACATATTCAACAATTCCCTTCATTTCATTTTCAGATGCCTTTTTCATAGCCTCACAAATTTCTTCATAGGTTGCTGGTTTTTCTAAATTACAAGTTAAATCAACTACTGAAACGTCAGCTGTTGGCACTCTAAATGCCATACCTGTTAATTTACCATTTAATGCTGGAATAACTTTTCCAACTGCTTTTGCTGCTCCTGTTGAAGATGGTATGATATTACTAGCTGCCGCTCTACCACCTCTCCAATCTTTTTTAGAAGCTCCGTCTACTGTTTTTTGTGTCGCTGTCATAGCATGAACTGTAGTCATTAATCCATCTTTAATTCCAAAATTATCATTAATAACTTTAGCAAGTGGTGCTAAACAGTTTGTCGTACAAGAAGCATTTGATACAATATTCATACTTGGGTCATATTCTGTATGGTTAACTCCCATAACAAACATTGGCGCATCTTTTGAAGGGGCACTAATAATTACTTTTTTAGCACCAGCATCAATATGCGCTTGTGCTTTTTCAAGAGTTGTAAATACCCCTGAACATTCTAACACATAATCAACACCTAATTCTCCCCAAGGAATATTGTGTGGATCCATTTCATTAAATACCTTTATTTCTTTTCCATTTACTGTTAATATATTATCTTTTCCTTCTACTGTTCCTTCAAATTTTCCATGTACTGTATCATATTTTGTCATATAAGCCATATAATCTGCTGCGATAAATGGGTCATTTATTGCTACAACTTCTACATCTTCTTTCTTTAACGCTGCTTGGAATGATAAGTTTCCTATTCTTCCAAATCCATTAATTCCAATTTTTACTGACATAATATTTCCTCCTTCTTGGATGATTTTTATCATCTACTTTTTAATATAGTATTACCTATTTTTCTTAGGCAATTCAATTCTATACCAAAAAAGAATACATTGCAAGCATTTTTTTGTTTTTTTCCTTTTCGTTGGTTATGGTTAGTTTTGGGACAGGCACAGAAGTATCCATTATGGTTAGTTCTGTGCCTGTCCCAAAACTAACCATAACTAACCATTCTTTCTACACAAATATACTCTTTGTATTATTCTTATATTAATACCTAATACTCTTGCCATTTGTTGCTGTGTTATACCTTTAATGTTTCTAATTTTTTGTAAAATTTCTTCTCTATTTCTTATATTATATTTTTGTATTTCTTGAATATTCTCAATTCCTAATTCTTCTTTTATAAAATAAATTACTTCCTTATCTGTTAATTTGTTTCTCATTTCATATTCCAATAATTCTGTACTTTCCTGAAATTTTAAACTTTTTTTATTAAATTTTAAAAATTCTTCTTTATTTTTTTCCTTTTGCGGCAAAAATATTTCTAAAACTTCTTCTGTATCTACAAGTTTATCCTCTTCCTTTAAGTCTTCTGCTTTAAAATATTCTTGATAACTGCTCCATTTATATTGTTCCATTTCACAAATTCCTGCTTTTAAAGGATTTTGATGAATATATCTAATTAAGTTTAATAGATAATAGATATTTTCAACATTTCTACTTCGAAATCTATTCTCAAATAGATGACCTACTCTTTTATATTTTTTATTAAAATAATTAGCATAACTAGTACCTATACTATGGATAATTTTAGACAATTTATAATTTTCATCTTTGATTTCTAAATGAATATGATTTGGCATTAAAACATATGAATATAATTGATATAAAAATTTATTTTTTGTTTTTTTAATAATTCTTTGAAATTCTAAATAATCCTTTTCTTCAAAAAAAATGTCTTGTTTGTTGATTCCTCGTAACATACAATGATATATGTTGCTATGACTCTTTGTTCTTGGTTGCCTTGGCAATCTATCAAACCTCCTTTATATGATAAAAAGAGTATAACACATTTTTTATTATTTTGCTATACTCTTTTTCATATTTTACAATTTTTTCTAATAATGGTTAGCTCTGTGCCTGTCCCAAAACTAAACAAAAATTAACCAAACAGTTTCTCTAAGACAATGATGAACATTGCATGGGACCATCCAAGTCCTAATACCCAATTTGGTTGTAAGGTAGTATTGTCAATCTGTTCTCCTAAAAAACTATGTTTTCCTGCTGTTTTTACAACAAAGTCAAATGTTTCTTTTGCTTTTTTCTTTTCTCCTGTTTCTAAATAATATAGAGTCATCCAAAGATTAGCAATCGGCCATGGATTTCCATTTCTGTAATGGTCTCCTTCAAATCTTTGATATCCTCCTGTATAGGTTCTTAAAGAAAGATTGATTCGCTCTACTGTGTTTACAATTTTCTTTTCTTTTGCCTTAAAGAGATTAAATGGTGTGACAGCTCCTATCATGCTGATATCCATCTTTTGATCCTCTGTGTTTCTTAAATAAGTTTTCTTTTCTTCGTCATACATGTTTTCATTAATGTATTTTTTGATTTCTGTTTGTAATTTTTCTAATTCTCTTTCGCTTTTTACAATCTTTTCATCTTTTAAGCGATTATTTTCAAAATCAGATGTTTTGTCACCTAATACTCTATATATTCTCATAATGCATTCAAATGCTGCATAAATACTTGCTAACGAATATAAATGAACGCCTTCACACATCTCCCAAAGGTCATAACTTACATGATATTTGTGTCCTTGATGATTTACACTTGCTTCTATTTCTTGTTGTACTTTATCTTTGTCGTGTTCCTCTTGACCATCTATATTCAACCAATCTTTTACATATCGCTTTAAGAACTCTACTGCCTTCTCACACATTTGCAAATTATCTTTTAAAAATTTTTCTGATTTCGTATATTGATAATGTTCATATACACCATATATCACACTTGCTGTTTCATCCACTTGATATCCCCAAGCTGGTGCTAATTTTCCATCTGTAAAAAATCTCTGTTCCCACATTCCATTCTTACTTTGTGTCTTTTTACAAAATACTTTATAGAATTTATCTGTTTCTTTTTCCATTTTCAAAATATCTAGTGCTTTTGTCATAAATACTGCATCTCTAGTCCAACAGTAAGCATATCTTCCACATTGGGTAAAATTCTCATCAACTTCTGCTGAAGCAATAATCCCCCCTGTTTCTGAGTTAGTCAAAAGCGGAAACAATAGGATACTTCTTTTATAAATATCATAAATTTTCTCCTCATAACTATTTTCTGGCTCTTTTAAATTTAATCCGTTATGCGTTTTTATATATTTTCTCCAATAAGATTTGGTATTCGTATATTCTTTATTCAAATCAATTTTTTTAATTCTTTCAATTTCATCCTCAATTTCTGATATATTTCTATTTTCTCCAATTGTTATACAAATTTCCAACAATTTCTTTTCTTGTGGTCGAATAACTCCCAAATCATAGCAAATACTAGTATCATTTGACATGCCAATATAATCCTTATCAGAAATTTCTCCTCTTTTAATTGTTTCTTGACTTCCATTAATTTGATGTTTGGCAAGCTTGTTACCTTTTGCAAAAGTTGAAAATGTAAAATCATGTGCATATTGCATCATACCACCATCTATTATTTTACAACTTACATGATTATTATAATCTGATAATAATTTGGAATGAATATAAAAACTAGTATTTAAATCAATTTTCCCTTCATTTAGAAAAATGTATTTTTTTACCAATACATTCTCTTTTATCATAACATAATCCGTTTGAAGTACTTTTAAATTAAAATAAGTATTTGTTATTTCTGTATTCAAAATATTTGTATCTGTATCATAATATTGCTTATAAACATTATTAATATCATCTTGTAAATAAATCAAATCTGAATTATTTATTTTTACCCCTGTATGAAAATAATCTATATATTGTCTATTATCTTTACTTGGGAAATAAATTCTTTGTAATTCTCCTTTTTCTGTATAAGTTGCTAATATATTTTTATTTCCTATCATTGCTTCATTAAAATACTTATTTTCCATTTTTTCCTCCGTCCCCAAAATCATCATCCTTCTATTACATTTATGATTTGTTTTTCTAATTCTTTTATTTTTTCATTAATTCTAAAAATATCTTCATCTTTCAGTTGGTTATCATCTAGGTCTTGTCTTACATAAGTGTCCATATCTTTGATTTCGTCTTTCAATTTTTGTAATCGTTCAATTACTTCTCTTTTTATAGGTGATGTGATTCTTCTTTCGATTTTATTTGTCATTTGTACCTTAGCTTTTTCTTCTTCCATAGCACCTATTTCATAAGTTTCTCCAAATTCTGGTATGGTTACATTGATTTTTGTATCTTGCTCAATTTTTTCTTTTAAGATGTCTTGTGATTCAGCTTCTCCATGTACTAGGAATATGTGTTTTGGCTTATTATGAAAGGAATAGATAAAGTTCATTAATCCTTCCTGGTCAGCATGACCAGAATATCCTTCAATGTATTCAATTCTTGCATTGACTGCAATTTCTTCTCCAAATATTTTTACTTTTTTGGCTCCATTAACAATACTATATCCTAAAGTTCCTGGTGCTTGATACCCAACAAAAAGTATAGTTGATTTCGGATTCCATAAATTATGCTTTAGATGATGTTTGATTCTTCCTACTTCACACATTCCACTTGCTGATATAATAATACTTGGAGTTGGATCTTCATTTAATGCTTTTGATTCATCTGCTGTTTGTGTAAATTTTAATCCTGGGAATTCAAGTGGATTATCACCTTTCATAATCTCTTCTTGTATTTCTCTTTCAAAAAGATTAGTATTTTCTCTAAATACTTCTGTTGCTGATATAGCTAATGGGCTATCTACATACACATTGGATTTCATTAATGTTCTGTATTTTCTTCTGAATTCATCATCATCTTTTATTTCTTTTAATTTGTTAATTTCATATAAAATTTCTTGTGTTCTTCCAACAGCAAAGGAAGGTATTACTACACTTCCTCCATTGTCTAGTGTCTCTGATACGATATTTAAAAATAATTCTGCTTTCTCGTCATTTCTTAAGTGTAATCGACTTCCATAGGTAGATTCCATTACTAAATAATCGGTGCTATCAATCATAGTTGGTGAATCTAGCAATGGAATATCGTTATTTCCTAAATCTCCTGTAAATACTGTTTTTGTCTCTTTTCCTTCTTCTTTTGTCCACAATTCAATAATACTAGACCCTAACATATGTCCTGCATCATTGAATCTTACATGGATATCTTCTGTAATCTCTATAATTTCATCATACTGTACAGGCTCAAATATTTGTAATGACCTAGCTGCTTCTTCTGCTGTATATAAAGGCTCTCTTTCCGCTTCTCCTTTTCTTTTTCTTTTTTTGTTTTTCCACTCGTTTTCCATTTCTTGAATGTGTCCACTATCTGGTAACATCAATGTACATAAATCACAAGTTGCTTTATGGGCATAAATTTTATTTCTAAAACCTTCGTTATATAATTTTGGAATTCTTCCTGAATGATCAATATGGGCATGTGTTAGTAACATAAAGTCAATATCGTTTGGATTGAATTCA
>CARUQW010000024.1:17359-22977 GCA_949077355.1 uncultured Clostridia bacterium
CTTCTGCATTTTGTGTTTCATATTCTGCTTTTCCTTGCCACATTCCACAATCTACTAAAAATTTTTTTCCACAAGCTTCTACTAAAAAATTAGATCCTGTAACGGTTCTGGTTGCACCTAAAAATGTAATTTTCATTTTCTCTATCTTCCTTTCTTATCCTGTCTTCCTTAATTAAAAATCTTCACCTTTCTATTTCCGTTTAATAGCAAATCTTTTTTATTTATCTCTTCCATACTTCCTATTCCTATTTTTTCTTCAAATACATTGTCATCAAACAATTGAATATAAAAACCATCTTTTTCTTTGATTAGTTTTATATATAAATCCTCTAAATTAATAACTCTAACATAAAATATGTTTTTTAGAATTTGATAGTCTATCCTCTTTTCTTTCGAAAAAATATCAATTAATTTTATCTCATGTGCTTTTTCAATTAGTAATCTTTGTACCTGCTCTATTTTATCTTCTATTTCCTCTATTTCCATAATTGTTTTTCTATCATTAACTGGTAACAAACAATAATATCTAAATTCATAAATAAGTTTCATTAATTCCTGTTTTGTGTTCACTGTCTTTATTTTGGTTTGATAAGCCATTAAAAATATCTTTTGTAATTCAATCACTGTTTCACTTATTTCTTCTTCTAAATTTGGAATATCTAATAATTTTAAATAATATCCTTTTATTTCTAGTTCCTTTTTTAATTTAACAAAATTTTGTGGATTTAATAGTCGATTCACTTTTTCTAATTTATTTAATTTTTCTTCTCTTTCCTCTGCCATCATTTTCGATAAAATTCTAACACTGAAAATTTTTTCTTTTAATGGTAAAAACTCGTTTCTTCTTTCGTATTCTTCTTGCAATAAATTTTTATTATTTAGCGTTTCATCCATTTGTTTTATTTGTTTTGTTAACTTACGTTTTTCCTTTGTCATCTCTTGTACAAAACTCTGATTATCTTTTATCTTTTCTAATTTAGCTTCTACTTCTTTTTTTTCTTTTTCTAATTTTGTCTTTATTTTTTGGTTGTATCGAATCACTAATAACACAGATATAATATTTAGTAAATTCGTAAATTCTTCTTGTCTTTCTTTTCCATATTTTTCTTCTAATTTATCTTTAAAATTTTCTAAATAATCTATAATAAATTCACTGTTTTTAATCCATTTATTTAAAAATTGGTATCCTATTAACATTCTAATATTTTGATATACCAAATTGTGATAAATACTTTCTATTTCTTTTGGAATAGTTGTCCAAGAATAACCATTAAAATCACGCATTGGTTCGACTGTATTGATATTGTTCCCTACATTGATTAAGTCTGATAACGTTCGATCAATAATAGGATGATTTGCTTTGATAATTTTTTCATTTTTGTTGATTTTAGCAATACAATATAATAATTTTCTTTCAATTGGATAACAAATAATTCGTTTTTTATTTTTTTCTACTAAAAACGTTTTATCTCCTAGCATTTCGCTTTCTGTTGAATTCAATTTTACAATTCTAATATCGTCGCAATGATTTCTTATTGTAGTGATAATTGCTTGTATAAACTCTTCCTTCTCTTCTACATTAGGCTTTACTTTTTCATAATCTTTGTAAGCTGTTTCAATTTTATATAAAATGCTAAGTAACATACTTTTGGTATTCTCATCAAAAGTCTTTTTTTCTAAAATTTTTTCTAGTTCATTATTATAATCTTTTCTCACAATTTTATCGAAAAACTTATCTGTCTTCTTTTGCAAATTTTTTCTCCTTTCAAAAGGATTTTTAAATTATCAAGAGGGATTGTCTTCTGTTCCCATTTTTAATTCATTCCATCTTTCCAATGTCATTAACACTTCTCTCGGTTTACTTCCTTGATATCCAGAAATAACGCCTCTTTCTTCCATTTGGTCTATAATTCTTCCTGCTCTCGCATATCCAACCTTAAACCTTCTTTGAATAAAAGAGGTGGATGCTTGACCAGTTTCTACCACTGTTTGAATTGCGTCCATTAAAAATGGATCTGTATCATCGTCTTCGCTTGCTTCTCCAGCTATTTCTTTATCTGTTTTATTACTATTTTCGATGCTTTCTAATATGTCTTCGCTGTATGTTGCCGTCCCATTGGATTTTACAAAATCCACGATTTTTTCTACTTCGTCATCTGTTACAAATGCACCTTGCACCCTAGATGGTTTTGGTGCTCCTGCTGGAAAATATAACATATCTCCTTTTCCTAATAATTTTTCAGCTCCTACACTATCTAATATTGTTCTAGAGTCCACTTGTGATGATACCGCAAAGGCAATTCTGGATGGTACATTAGCCTTGATTAATCCTGTGATAACATCCACAGATGGTCTTTGCGTTGCAATTACTAAATGCATTCCTGCTGCTCTTGCTTTTTGTGCTAGTCTACAAATGGCATCCTCAACATCATTTTTAGCTACCATCATTAAGTCTGCCAACTCATCTACAATAATAACAATTTGTGGTAATTTTCCTACTTCTTCTTCTTTTTCAATTGCTTTGTTATATCCTTTTAAGTCTCTTACTCCTTTTTCCGCAAATAAATTATAGCGATTATCCATTTCTTGTACAGCCCATGCTAAAGCTCCTGCCGCTTTTCTTGGATCTGTTACAACTGGAATTAAAAGATGTGGTATTCCATTATATACAGATAATTCTACTACTTTTGGGTCTACCATAACAAATTTTACTTCGCTTGGTTTTGCATGATAAATAATACTTGTTATAATGGTATTGATACATACACTCTTTCCAGAACCAGTTGAACCTGCTATTAGTACATGTGGCATTTTAGAAATATCTGCTAATTGTACGTTTCCTGCCACATCTTTTCCTAATGCTATGGATAGTTTTGAGTTATTTTCTTTAAAAACATCACTATCCAAAACTTCTCTCAAATGTACTGCTTCTCTTTCATTATTTGGCACTTCAATTCCAACTGCTTGTTTTCCTGGAATGGGTGCCTCAATTCTAATCGTTTCAGCAGCTAAATTAAGTGCAATATCATCTGCTAAATTAGCAATCTTACTAACACGAACTCCTTCTGCTGGTTTCAACTCATATCGTGTAATAGCTGGTCCCACAGATACATTTTCTACTTTGGCAGACACTCCAAAACTATATAATGTTTTCTGTAATCTTGCTGCTGTGTCTGTTAAAGCTTTTGCTCCACCTTTCAATCCTTTTTTTGCAGGTTTACTTAAAATTTCTAATGGTGGATATTCATAATGCTCATCTTCTACTGTCATAGCATGTTCCAATTGTAGTACAGCTCTTTTCTTTTCTTCTTTTTGCTCTTCTACATCTTTAAATAAATTACTTTCAATTACATCTGGTTGTGCTTCTGTTTTTGGTTCTTGCTTTGCTAAAAGTTTAGATTTTGATTGTTTGGTTAGTGGTTCTAAATCATCTTCACTATGATCATATTTCTTTAATCCTAACTTTTCGTCATTACTATCTACAATTCTTCCGCCAAAATTGATTTTTATTTGTTCTCCTATTTCTTTTCTTTCTTGTTTTGCTAGTTCTTTTTGTACTAATCTTTCTTCTCTTTCTCTTTTTCTACGCTCAGCAGGTGTTTCTCTCTCTTCTTTTTCTCTTTGCCTATATAATTCTTCTCTATGTTCTAATCTTGCTTCTTTTCTTTCTTGTGCTCTTTCTAATATTCCACTAATAATTTCTGACATATTAATTCCAAAAGTAAATACTACTAATATAATTGCAATTCCTAAACAAAGAATAATCGCTCCAATATTTCCTAGTAATTTCACAAGTGGCACTGCCCCACAAGAACCAAAAGCTCCTCCTCCTTTACTTTGTGTACCTAAAAAATAAGCATCTTTTACTACTTCTGATAACTCTTTATTGGTTTGTAGCTCACCAGATGAAATTTGAAAAACACTAAATACAACACATAAACTTACTAATAAAATCCCATATTGTACTAATTTCGGATTTAACTCCTCGCTTCCTTCTGATGCTAATTTAATAGCAATTATAAATATTCCTATTGGTAATATATATTGAACAATTCCCATTAATCCACCCAATATTTCATTTAATTTAGCACCAACTACACCTGATTTCGTATAAATTAGAACTGCTAGTAAAATACTTAAAATAATTAAAGTAACTACTGTTACATCAGCTTTTGAAGCCCTGCTTTTTTTCTTTTTATATCTTCTCTTTTTTGCCATTTTTACACCATCCTTTTGTGCAATTGGGGACGTTTCCTTTTTCACATTTGTGTATTAGAGATGCGTTCCTAATTCACAAATGTGAAAAAGGAAACGTCCCCAATTGCACATTGTGAGATTTTTATTTCAATTCATTTCTGCTATTTTGTATTGTTTTTATCGTATCTTCTAATGAAATTTGCATCAAATTCAATGCCTCTGTCATATTATTTCCTAGTTTCTCTAAAGTTCCTGTTAATACATCTTGTGTACTAGATAATATGCTATCTGCATATTCTTTAGTTCCTTTTGAAATTTCTCTTGACATTTCATTTGCTGTTTCAATAATTTCTGTTTTTTGATCATAAGCTTTTCTTGTTATTTCATGTTCATCAACCATAGCAATAATTCTATTTTCTGCTTCTTTTACAATACCGTCTGCTTCTTTTTGAGCTTCTACTAAAATACGTTGTCTTTCTTCTTTAATCCATTTGGCTTGTTTTAATTCATCTGGAAGTTTTAATCTAACCTCTTTTATTAAATCTAACATTTCTTCCTTATCCACTATCCCTTTTGAAGAAAACGGTAGATTTCTACTCGTTTCTAATAATTCTTCTAACGTTTCTAATAATGTAAATAATTCCATGGTTTACCCCTTTCTTTTTTGGTTCAAGAAGATAAGATGGGCTCTGCCATACTTTCTTTCGTCCATGATTTCTATTTCTAGATTCTCTAATTTTTCTTTTACTCTTTTTTCTTGATCTGTTTCAATTACAATTATGCCTTCCTTTGTTATTAAATCATTTTCTAATATTATTTTCACAGCTTCATAGGCAAAATCTGTTTGATAAGGTGGATCGATGAAAATGATATCTGTTTTTTCATGTATTTTTGTTTTCAGCAATTCTTTGAAATCCATTTGGTATAACGTAATTTTCTCTTTCGTGTGAGTTTTTTCCATATTTTTTTTAATAATCGTGATTGCTTCTTTTGATTTGTCGCATAAAATAGCTTTTTTAGCACCTCTACTAATAGCTTCAATTCCACAAGCGCCACTTCCAGAAAATAAATCTAAAAAGATGCTATCTTTTACTTCAAATTGAAGGATATTAAATAAAGATTCTCTTACTCTATCCAATGTTGGTCTTGTATTTGTTCCTTCTAATGTATATAATTTAGTTCCTTTTGCTTTTCCACCTATAATTCTCATATTCAGCCTTTCTTTGATACTATTATTTTATCCTTTTTTCCAGTAATGTCAAGAGTATTCATAGAAATGTAACATACATTTAACAGTTCTGTAACATACCCCCAAATTTGTAACATTTTTCTATTGAAAGCTATAAAAATTGGCTTTTTATAACACAAGGTTCTATAATAAATGTTGGGGTAGTTAAATAATTACTTCAACATTTTTTATT
>CARUQW010000025.1:0-15588 GCA_949077355.1 uncultured Clostridia bacterium
TATATCTTTGATAAGATATACATTTCCTAAACTTTTTGACATTTTTCCGCCATTAATTAGTAAATATTCTCCATGCATCCAATAATTGGCTGGTATTTTGCCACATCTACCTTTGCTTTGTGCAATTTCATTTTCATGATGTGTTGGAATTAAGTCAATTCCTCCTGTATGAATATCAAATTGTTCTCCTAAATACTTTTGTCCCATAGCAGAACATTCAATATGCCATCCAGGATAACTTGGTCCCCATGGGCTATCCCACTTCATCAAATGATTTTCTGGTGCTTTTATCCATAAAGCAAAATCGTATGGATTTCTTTTTTCTGGGTCAATATCTACTCTAGCGCCTGCCTTTTGTTCTTCTAAATTCACATTAGAAAGAATCGGATATTCTTCTAATTTTGCTATGTCAAAATAGATGGTTGTTGATGTTTCATAAGCATATCCATTTTCTATTAATTTTTGAACATATTCTAACATTTCTTGTATATGGTCTGTTGCTTTACAAACAATTTCTGGTGTTTCGATGTTTAAAGCTTCTAAATCTTTAAAAAATAGTTTGGTATAATATTCTGCAATTTCCATTGGTGATTTTTTTTCTTCTCTTGCTGATTTTAACATTTTGTCTTCTCCTTCATCACCATCTGAAACCAAATGTCCTACATCGGTAATGTTCATTGCATGTTTTATGGCATAACCATTATATCGTAAAACTCTTCTTAAGATATCTTGAAATAGATTCGTTCTCATATTTCCTATTGTTGCATCTTTATATACCGTTGGTCCACAAGAATACATTCTTATTTCTTTTTTATCAATTGGTTGAAATATCTCTTTTTTCTTCGTTAATGTATTATAAAAATAAATATCCAAATTTTATCCCTTCTTTCTTCCTGATTTAAATAGAAGATGTGAAACGCATTTCACATCTCTTCATCTTTTTATGTTCCACTAGTATTTTCGGTATTCGTAGCATTGGTTGTAGAGTTTGTTTCGTTTTCCACTTTATTTTCTGCTGCTGTATTATTACTTGGCTTTTCTGTATTTGTCGTATTGGTTGTATTCGTGGTATTCGTTGTATTTGTTTGTGGTTTTGGCTTTGGTTTTTCTTCTTCTTTTGGTTTTGTATGTATGGTACAAGATTCTTCTACTTTTCCTTTGGTAGCAGTATTCGAACTACCATTAACTGGTTTCCATAGTTGTAATTTTTCTTTTGGCACTACGCCACCAAAACCTTTTGTTTCAGTTGCTACATATTGTGAACAAAATTCTGTTGCTAATAATTTTGATTCTGAACAAATTAATTGTGAACCATGTCCTTCACATTTTTCTGGTAAATTATCAGATGTGAATATTTCTTTATAGGTATCTGTACATCCTGTTGTTGCTAAACAACCTGTTGCTCTACATATGGTTTGCTCTACAATTCCATTTGGTCTTGTAAAGGTTGCTCCTTGTAATCCTTTATGAATCGCTGTCATGACTTCATCCCAAATCATTCCAGCTGGATTGGTTCCACCCCATACAACTTCTTCTGGATTATCATATCCAAACCAACAAGCAGCTGCATAATATGGAGTAAATCCACAAAGCCATCTATCTTTGCTATCATCTGTTGTACCTGTTTTGGCTGCTACATCCATTCCTGCTATCGCACAATAAGTTGCTGTTCCTTTTTTTACAGGCTCTTGTAAGATAGATTTTACAATATAAGCATTTTGTTCTGATATTACCCTTCTCTTTTCTTGTTTTGGTTCTAATACTGTATTTCCAGCAGAGTCTACTACTTTTGTATAGAAGGTTGGTGTAATATATTCACCATTGTTAGCAATAGCACTGTAAGCTGCTGCCATTTCTAATGGACTGATTCCATCGGAAATTCCTCCAATTGCAACTGGTAAACTCTCATCGTTCTTTTTAGGGTCTTCGCCTTCTTTGTATAAGCTCGTTACGCCAAAGTTTCTCATATAGTCAATTGATTTTCCTGGTGTTAATTCTTTCATAATTTTAACTTCTGGTACGTTTTGAGAATAAGCAATAACATCTCTAATGTTGATTAAGCCTCTATATTTACCACCATCATTTTTTGGTTGGTAACCATTAAAATCGGTTAATACATCGTCATATACTGTTCCTGCTGTAATTATCTTTTCTTGTAAAGCTGGTGCTATATCTGCAATTGGCTTGATGGAAGAACCTGGTTGTCTTAAACTTTGGGTTCCTCGATTTAGATTTGCTCCTGTTTTTGCTCCTAACCCTCCTGAAACACCTAAAACATTTCCATTGGTATGGTCCATAATAACCATAGCAGCTTGTGTATGTTCATTTTTCATAGAACCATCTTTATTTTTTGCTCTTCCTGCTTTTATATATTTTTCTTTTGCTGTTTCTTCTTCCACTCTTGCCTGTATTTCAGGATTTACTGTTGAATAAATGGTCAATCCACTACTATATACATAATTTTGTGCCAGCTCTCTTGAAATTTCTTTTTCTTCCATAACTTGAGTAATTACTTGTTCAATCACTGCATCGGTATGATAAGAATATCCAGAAGTGGTTGTTGTTTCTCCTTTTTGGAATGGTAATCCTTCCTCTACTTTGGCAATTGCTGCATCATATTCTTCTTGATTTTCTATATAACCTAATTCTTTCATTTTAGCTAGAACTGTTTTGGTTTTCTTTCTTATCTTTTCTTTATTGTCTTTGGTTTCATCAAATGGATCATAAGAATTTGGTGAACTATTAATTCCTGCCATAAATGCACATTCTGCTAAATCTAAGTCTTTCGCACTTTTGTTAAAATAGTATTCTGCCCCTAATTCAACCCCGTGTAAGTTACTAGAACCTACAAATAAAATATTTAAATATAATTCTAGAATTTGGTCTTTGGATATCATTCTTTCTACTTGATATGCTTTTGCCCATTCTTTTACTTTTCTGAAAATACCTTCCATTCCTGATGTTTCATCATCTTTTGTGATGTTTTTTACCAATTGCTGTGTAATTGTACTTCCTCCATAAGAACCTTTTCCAAATACTTTATTTACAATTGCTCCTGCTGTTCTTTTCAAGTCTACTCCACTGTGTTTATAAAATCTTTCATCTTCAATTGATACATAGGCCTTTGGTAAATATTCTGACATTTCTTCTAATGTTATAATTTTTCTTTTTTCGTCTCCACTTAAGTTAGCAATCACTCCACCATTACTGTCTACTACCACTGAATTAGATGCCCCTATTTTCAATTCTTCCTTTGTAATTTCGAAATCATCGCCAAATAGCCCAAAAAACATTCCTGCAATAATTCCTGCTCCGACTACACATGCTAATAGGAATAAAACATTAATATTTTAATTGCCATCATTAGTTTAGGATGTCGATTTGAAAATTTATTTTTCTTTCCTTTTTTACTTTTTTTTGCTTCTGGTCTTCTTGCATTTGGTCTATTACTTGATTTCGTTGTTGGTCTACTATTGGTTGGTCTTTTCTTTTTTCCGTTTTGTACTCTATGTGGTTTTGCTTTTTCATTATCACTTGGCATTTTATTACCCCCTTGCCAGTTTTAAAATTCGACAAATACATTATATTATATTTGAAATAAAAAGAAAAGCTTTTTTAGAAATTTTTAAGAATTTAGATAATTTTCAAATTTTACTGTTTATTCCCACTAATTGTGTTATTTTTACTTTATCTTTTCCTAGTTGTTTTATAATTTCTTGAAATGGTTGTTTTTTATTGATTTGTGCTTCGTATAATTCATAATTTTTATATTTATTAATTTTATCGTAATCAAATTGCTCTGTTTCTTTAAATTTTATTTCGTAATCATTGATACTAGTTCCATTAAATCTTTTTTTCGTAATTCTTACATTCCCCCTGATATTCAGTATCACTGCATTTTCATAGATATTGTATTGATTGATTAATTCTGATGGAAAGTCTATATTTAAAATCAATTTTGTTTTTGCAATTCCTTTTTTCTTGTTATTTCCAACGGTTATCATAATTCCATCTTGTTCTAATATTTGTTTTTCTATTTTTTTAAATTTTTCTATATGATTGGTTACTATATTCACTCTTTTGTATTCTTTTGCGATTTTTCTTATATTTGCTAACATATTTTCGGATAGGTCATTGACTAAAATAGCAATGGCTATGTCTTGTTTTTTCATTTTCTTTTTTTCTAATATGTAATCTAATGCTTGACAGGCAAGTACTTCAAATAGCCATTTTCCTTCGATAATATCGAAATTATAACGATACAATCGATTTTTGTATTCTTCTTGTTCTTGTATTTTTTGGCTAAGTATAATTTTTTTACTAATGGCTTTGTCTAATATTTTTTTGGTTTTTTGAACTAGCTTCTCTGCTTTTTTTTCTTCTATTACTTCATCTCTACCAATTGGTATTATGATTTTATCGCCTTCTAATTTTATTATATTAAATGTTCTTGCAATAAAATTAGGCTTGTCATCTTCTTGGATATAATACAAAAAATCACCTTCATTCCTTTTTATTTAAGTATATGAAAGCGATTTTTTATTATTCCTTATTTTATATAATTTTTTATAATGTGTATGGATTGTCTGGTGTTCCTTCTCCATCTTTGATGTCTATCGATTTTAATGTGAAAATACAACTCGTAGACCTTTTTCGCATATTGAAAAAGTTGGACTTCTCAAGTTGCTGTTGTAGTATTCACTACAAAAAGTGGCATCTCCCTCGAACGGCAATGAACCATCTGAAACAACAAAATACATTCCATACCAATATCGGATATGAAACTCTAAATTTTGTGTTATTTTTAGCGTTTTATGTCTATTTTTTAAGTCTCCAAAATGATATCTCTTTTTAAAAATTCATTTTCTACCACACCAATTCCCAAAAACTTATCTTCGCAATAAATACGATAAACTCCATCTGGCTTTTTCATGGTTAATTTAACGCCATTTAAGAAAGGTGTTAGTCTATTTTTAGTAATAGTAAGCATTGGTTTCTTTTGAAATAATTCCTCAATCGTAAGGTAATTCAAATTTTGTTCTTGCAATTCCTCTACTGTAATTGCTTGCTCAATCGAAAATTCACCTACTCTAGTTCGTTTTAATGCTGACATGAATCCTATGGTTCCCAATCTTTTTGCTATATCTTCACACAAACTTCTCATATAGGTTCCCTTCGAACAATGTACTTGAAATTCAATTTGCTTTTCGTTTGGATTGATTGTTATTAACTTCATTTCATAAATTTCAATTTGTCTTGGTTGAATTTCTACTGTTTGTCCTTTACGTGCATATTCATATAGTTTTTTTCCTTTTACCTTAATCGCCGAATACATAGGAGGCATTTGTTCTTGTTTTCCAACAAAAGTTCCTAATACTTCTGCAACCTTTTCCTTTTGAAAAATTTCGTCACTTACTTCTTCTTTTTCTAAAACTTTTCCTTCCCTATCTGCAGTATCTGTTTTAGTTCCTAGAGTTAATTGAACTTCATATATCTTATCATGATTGATTAGATATTTTGAACACAAAGTTCCCTTTCCTATTAATAATGGCAACACACCTGTTGCCATTGGATCAAGTGTTCCAGTATGTCCTACTTTTTCACCGATTATTTTTTTTACTTTATACACAACATCATGTGATGTACAGTTTTGAGGTTTATTTACAATAATTATTCCATCCATTTTTTTATTTCTTTCATTAATTTTTCTTTTACTTGTTCTACACTTCCTTGAATTAATGCTCCTGCCGCTCTTGCATGACCTCCGCCGCCAAACAATAGGCATATATCTGACACATTAATTCCATCTTCAGAACGTAGCGATACTTTATAGGCTTCTTCATCATCTTTTTGTCTAATAAAAATAGATACCAATACTCCTTCAATATCTTTTCCGATGTTTACTAACCCTTCGTGGTCTCCTGGTTCTGCCTTTACTTCTAATTCATCTTGTGTATTCATATAAGTAAAAGCCACTTTTCCTTCTTCTAATAATTCCATTCTATCAATAATTCTTTTGGTTAGTTCAAAATTGGCTTTTGTTTTGGTTCCCATCGTTCTTTTATAAATATCTGGAATATCAACACCTAATCGAAGTAACTCTGCTGTATATTCAAAAGTATCTGGCGTAACACCCATATAGCGAAATCCACCAGTATCTGTTATAATTCCAGTCATAAGACAAGTTCCTATTTCTTTTGTAATTTTAATTTCAAAATATTCCGCCATTCCTACTAATATTTCACAACACGCTGGTGATACTGGATTTACATAGTTCAAATCACCATACATATTATTACTACCATGATGGTCAATAACAATCGTCTTTTTGGCATTTTCAAAACATTCATTTTTTGCCATTCTTTTAAAAGTTGCACAATCTACTGAAATCGCTAAATCATACTTCTCGATTTCTGTTTCTGGTTTTATTTCATTAGCTCCTGGCAAAAACTGAAACATTCTAGAATATTCAGGAATAATTACATCTGCTGTTTTTCCCAATTCTTCTATCATAAATTTCATCCCTAAACTACTACCAACAGCATCTCCATCTGGCGATTCATGAGTTAAGATTACTATTTTTTCAGCTTCTTTTATTTCTTTTAAAATTTCATCTAATGTCATTTTCATTTCCTTTCTTTTTGCCATTGGTTCCGGGTTTGTTTGGCAACCTTTCAAACCTTTGGCAATTTTTCTATTTTAAAAAGTTTAATTCTCTTTTTTAGGCATAATTTCTTTTAAAATACTATCAATTTTAGCTCCATATTCTAGCGAATCATCCAATTCAAAAATTAACTCTGGTGTATTTCTTAAATTTACTCTTCTTGCTAACTCACTTCTAATATAACCAGCAGATTTTTTTAATCCAGCTATCGTTTCTTTTATATTTTTAGAATTTAATATGCTAACATATATTTTAGCATATTTCAAATCATTAGTAACTTTTACCTTAGTTACACTAATTAATCCTGTTACATTCGGATTTTTTAATTCATAGCCAATAATTTGGCTCAGTTCTTTTTTATATTCTTCCTCAATACGACCTAATCTCGCTTGATTTTCTGGCATATATTTTCCTCCTTATTATTGCAGGGATTTCAGGAACGTCCCTGAAATCCCTTTCTGTATTACTATCTCTTAATTTCTTCCATAATATACACTTCAATGATGTCTCCTTCTTTGATGTCATTATAGTTTTCAATTTGAATTCCACATTCAAATCCTTTTCCTACTTCTTTTACTTCATCTTTAAATCTCTTTAAGGTTGCTAATTTTCCATCGTGAATTACAACGTTTTCACGGATTACTCTTACGCCTGCATTTCTTTCTACTTTTCCATTTAGTACGTATGCACCTGCAATGGTTCCAACATTTGATATTCTAAAGGTTTGTCTTACTTCTACATTTCCAATTACTTTTTCTTCAAATTTTGGATCTAGCATACCTTTCATCGCTGCTTCTACGTCTTCGATTGCTTGATAAATGATAGAATATTGTTTAATTTCTACTTCATCTTTTTCTGCCATTTCTTTTGCCATATTGTCTGGTCTTACGTTAAAGGCAATGATAATAGCATTTGATACTTTGGCAAGCGTAACGTCTGATTGATTAACAGCTCCAGCTGCTGCATGAATTACTTTTACTCTTACTTCATCATTCGCTAGTTTTTCTAACGATTGTTTTACCGCTTCTACTGAACCTTGTACATCTGCTTTAACAATTAAGTTTAGTACTTTTAGATTTCCTTCTTCCATTTGACTAAATAAATTGTCTAATGTTACTTTTGTAGTAGCACTCATGGCTTTTTCTCTTTCTTGACGTTTTCTTTTTTCAATTAGATGTTTTGCCATTTTTTCATTTTTTACTTCATAGAAAGTATCTCCTGCTGATGGCACTTCTGTTAATCCCATAATTTCCACTGGTGTAGATGGTCCAGCTGATTTTACGCTCTTTCCTTTGTCATCTTTCATGGCTCTAATTCTACCAATGGATGAGCCTACTACGATAGTATCACCTACATCTAAAGTACCTCTTTGTACAAGCATTGTAGCAATTGCACCTTTTGCTTTGTCTAATCTTGCTTCAATGACAGCTCCCTTAGATTGTTTATTAGGATTTGCTTTTAATTCTAATACATCTGCTTCTAGTAATACCATTTCTAACAGTTGGTCAATATTTTCGTTTTTCTTAGCAGAAATTGGTACAAAAATAGTATCGCCACCCCATTCTTCTGGTACTAGCTCATAAGCCATTAATTCTTGTTTTACTTTATCCATATTAGCATCTGGTAAATCCATTTTATTAACTGCTACAATAATTGGTATTTCTGCTGATTTTGCATGGTTGATGGCTTCAACTGTTTGTGGTTTTACACCATCATTTGCTGCTACAACTAAAATAGCAATATCTGTTATTTGAGCTCCTCTTGCTCTCATAGCTGTGAAAGCTTCATGTCCTGGTGTATCTAAAAAGGTAATTTCTCTGTCCTTTACTTTCACTTTATAAGCACCAATTGCTTGGGTAATTCCTCCAGCTTCTCCTTCAATTACATTGGTTTTTCTAACTGCATCTAATAAGGAAGTTTTTCCATGGTCTACATGTCCCATAACAACAATAACAGGTGGTCTTGTTTCTAGGTCTTCTTCTCTGTCTTCTGAATCGTCAAATAAAATATCTTCTTCTGTTACTGTTTCCTTTTTGGTTGCATTGATTCCAAATTCTTGTGCAATTAAGTAAGCAGTATCAAAATCGACTTCATTGTTAATCGTTGTCATAATTCCATATCCCAATAATTTTTTGATTACTTCTGCTGTTGTTTTCTTCATTTCTGCAGCAAAATCTTTTACTGTAATACTTTCTGGAATTTCAATTTCAGTCAATTGGAAGATTTTTTGCTTATTTCTTTCTTCTTGATTCTTGTTATTTCTTTTCTTTCCTCTTCTACCACGTTCTGTTGTTAAATCATAGTAATCTAACATTCCTCCATCTTGTTCATCAAACATATTGGATAAACGATTGGCTTGTTTTAATGTCTTTAATTTTCCTTCATCAAAATTATTTTCTGAATTATTTCTTCTTGTTTTATTTTTCTTGTTTTTATTTTCATCAAATTTATTATTTCTTTGTTTATCTTGTCCTCTATTGTATTCTCTTACACTCTCTTTTTCAACTGTTTCTACTGCCATAATATTTTTGATGTTTTTCTCAATTCCTTTTTCGTCTAATGGTCTTTTTCCGAATCTTTCTCCATTGTTTCTATTGTTGAATCGATTATTCCCATTATTGTTGTTATAATGATTATTTCCTCTATTATTTTCGTTATTATGGTTTCGATTAAAGTTATTATTCCTGTAATTATTATTTTGGTTATTTTGATTTCTGTTTCTGTTATTATAATTATTGTTATTATAGTTGTTTCGATTATTATTATAACCATTATTATGATTATTATTGTTTCGATTTTCTCTGTTTTCTCTATTTGAATTATTGTAAGGTCTTTCTCTGTCTGATTGGCGTGGTTTTTGTTGCACTGGAGTTGGTGTAGAAACTGGTTCTTGTACTGGTTTTGTTTCTACTACTTCAGCTTTCTTTTCTGGTTCTTCTTTCACTGGTGTTTTTTCCACTTCTACCTTTTCTTCCACTTTTTCTTCTTTTACAGTTTCTTCTGATTGTTTTGGTTCTTCTTTTTTCAAACCAAATAACTCACTTACTGTCATTGGTTTATTCGGTTTATTACGATAAACAATATTATAATCTTTGTTTTGTTTTCTTTCTACAAATCCAACATTATTTTTCTTGGTTTCTTTTTTTACCACTTCTTTTTTCTTTGCTGGTTCTTCCTCTGCTATAATTACTTCTCTTCTAATAATAACTGGTGCTTTTTCTTCTTTTTTCACGTCTTTTTCCTTCTTTTTTCCTTCCTTTTTTGTTAATGCATTTTCGATTTGTTTTGCTTCTTCTTCGCTCACTCCACTCATATGACTTTTTGCTTCAATTTTCAACTTGTTCGCTACATCTAATACTTCTTTACTGGTTAAGCCTACTTTTTTTGCTATTTCATGTATTTTAATCTTACCCAATAACTTCACCCCCATTTTTTATTTTCTGAATCCCATTTGCTAAATTTCTATCCTTTATTCCAATAATTGCTTTATTGGATTTTCCAATTGCTTGACTTAAAATTTCGATTTCCCCCTCTATCATAATTGGTACTTTATATTGTTCACACATCTTTTCAAATTTTTCTTTACTTCTATCTGATGCATCTGTTGCTACAATTACTAGATATACTTTTCTTTTTTTTATTTCTAATTCTACACTATCTGCCCCAAAGCAAATCTTTCTAGCTCGTGCCGCAAATCCAATTAAACCTAATATTTTTTTATTGTTCAAGAATGACACCTCTTAAATTTTCATAAATTTCTTCTGCTATTTTTATCTCTAATACTTTTTCTAATCTTTTAGATTTTACTACTTTTTCGAAACATTGTATGTCATTACACAAATAGGCTCCTCTTCCTTCTTGTTTTCCTGTTTTATCAATACTAATTTGATTTTCTTTATTTTTGACAATTCGGATTAAATCTTTTTTGTCTTTTTTATGATTGCAACCCATACATGTTCTTTGTGGTTGTTTTTTCATTCTTTCTTCCTTCCTCCGTTTGATAAATAGCCTTTCAAACGCGTCCTCTTTTATTGTATGTTTCCATTTCTGTTTTATTCTGCTTCTGATTCTTCCTCTGGTTGTTCTTCTTCTTCTTGTGTTTTCATTAACATTTCTCTAAATTGTGTTTCTGATTTAATATCTATTTTCCAATTTGTTAATCTTGCTGCTAATCTTGCATTTTGACCTGATTTTCCAATGGCTAATGATAATTGGTCATCTGGTACAATAACTTGTGCAAATTTTTCTTCTTCTTTGATATCTACTGCTAAGATTTGTGCTGGAAGTAAGCTTGATGCAATATAGATAGATGGGTCTTCGTTCCATTCGATTACATCAATTTTTTCTCCATTTAATTCATTGATGACATTTTGAATTCTAACCCCTTTTTGTCCCACACAAGAACCAACTGGGTCAATGTTTGGGTCTGGTGAATAAACAGCTACTTTGCTTCTATATCCTGGGTCTCTTGAAACACTTTTGATTTCAATAACTCCTTCATAAATTTCTGGTATTTCGAATTCTAATAATTTTCTTACAAAGTCTGGATGACTTCTAGATACGATTACTTGTGGCGCTCCTTTTGCTCCTTTTTCTACATCTAATACATATCCTTTTATTTTATCGTTTACATGATAATGTTCTGTTGGAATTTGTTCTTTGGAAGGCATTACTCCTTCTAATTTTCCTAAATCCATAACCACAATATTGTGGTCAGCTTTTTGTACTAATCCAGAAACGATTTCTCCTTTTCTATCGTTAAACTCTGTATAAATGATTTCCCTTTCAGCTTCTCTTAATTTTTGAATGATAACTTGTTTTGCTGTTTGTGCTGCAATTCTTCCAAAGTTTCTTGGCACAATTTCAATTTCAACTGTATCTCCTTCTTTAAAATCAGGATTTATTTTTTGCGCTTCTTTGCTGTTGATTTGTGTTTCTTGGTCTTCTACTTTTTCTACTACTTCTTTTAAAGAATACACATGAGTTGCTCCTGTTTGTTGATCCATTTGTACTTTTACATTTTCTAAAGAATCAAAATTTCTCTTATAAGCTGTTACTAAGGCTGTTTCAATTGATTCTAGTAGATACTCTTTTTTAATTCCTTTCTCTTTTTCTAATTCCTCCAACGCTAAAATTAATTCTTTGTTATCAATTGCTGGTTCTTTCATTTTTCTAATTCCTCCCTTTTTACCAATGATATATTGTTTTTATTTGTGCTATATTTTTACGTTCTATCTCCTCATTTGCTTCTGTTTGTATTTTTATTTTTTCTTCATTAAATTCTTGTAATATTCCTTCATATTCTTTTTTTTTTTTTTTATCTTTTTTAAATAATTTTACATGGATTTCTTTTCCTATATTTTGTCCCAAGTGTTTATCTTTTTTTAAAATTCTTTCAATTCCTGGTGACGATACTTCTAAAAAATATTGTTCTTTTATATAATCTGCCTTATCTAGTAAATCATTAATGGCATCATTCACCTTTTCGCAATCTGTTAAGTCTATTCCTTCTGGCTTATCGATAAATATTCTTAAAAAATAGTTTTTACCTTCTTTTGCATATTCTACATCATACAAATCATATCCGATTGCTTCAATTGTTGGTTTTAATAGAGTTTCTACTCTTTCTTCTATACTTGCCAAAGTATACCTCCTTCTCTAATCCCTCTCCAAAAGTTAAGAGTGGGATTTGTTCCCACTCTTGTTGCTTTTATGTTTCTTACATTATTATACCCAATTTTTGGTAGAAATGCAAGCTTTTTTTGAGTTTTTTAAACTTTTTCTAAGATTTCTACTGTTTCTGTTTCTTCTACATCGCCAATTTTAATGTTTCTAACGTGGTCAATTTTTTCCCAAGTTGTTTCTCTTTTAAATAAACATTTAAAATTGATTAGTAACCAAGATCCCATAAATAATGGATAACATGCTAATCCTTTTAACATTGGCTTAATTGGTCTTCTGTCTAATAACATTACAATTAATGCTGTTCCTATTGGTAATAAGAATGTTGGTACTAAATATCTTAGTACATTGATTAGTAGTTCTGTTTCTGTCATTCCATTTCCTGCATACATTAAGAAGTTTGTTCCTAATAATACTAATGTGATAATAAACATTGGTATACTTCCTA
This sequence comes from uncultured Clostridia bacterium, assembly GCA_949077355.1. Lineage (GTDB taxonomy): Bacteria > Bacillota > Clostridia > TANB77 > CAG-508 > CAG-269. Next base: position 12,795 of record CARUQW010000025.1, read on the forward strand.
TAATATATAAGAAACCATCAAAATTCATCATTGTTTTGTGTTCTTTAGCAGCTACTGCTAATTGTTTTGTATATTCTTTAATACATTGCATGTGTCCTACTGTCCATCTGCTTCTTTGTGACCAGCTTTGTTTAAATCCTACTGGTTGTTCATCATATACAATAGCATCTGTTGCCCATCCTAATCTTTTTCCTTTTATGATTCTTTTTAATGAAAATTCGATATCTTCTGTTAATGTAACTGTTTTTAATCCACCTTCTGGTTTGATTACATCAAATTTTACCATGAACCCAGTACCATTTAATAATGGTGATAATCCTAAGTTATATCTTGCCAAATGATAAAATCTATGCATTGTCCAGTAGAAGATTGCATATCCTGCTGTTATCCAACTATCAGTTGGGTTTTTTATGTCTCTATATCCTTGTACAACTTCTTCTCCTTGACATAATTTTTTATTCATGTTTTTAATGAAGTCTGGGTCTACGATGTTGTCTGCATCAAATACGAAAAACGCATCATAAGAAGCATTCTCCTCAATTTTTTGTTGTAAAAACCAATCTAATGCATATCCTTTTGTTTTTTGTGTTTGATTATATCTTTCATATACAATAGCCCCTGCTTCTTTTGCTACTTTTGCTGTGTTGTCTGTACAATTATCTGCTATTACATAAATGTCATATAAATCTTTATTGTAATTTTGTTTTTTTAAACTTTCTACTAAATTACCTACTACCGCTTCTTCATTATGTGCTGGTATGATTGCCATAAATTTGTGGTCTTTTTTTACTTTTAATGGTTTGTCTTTGATTTTTACTAATGAACATAGACTTACCATGATTTGGTATAACCAAAATATTGTTATTGTCCATACAAGTGCTTCTCTTAGTATGTATAAATAATCCATTTTTTTACCTCTCTTTTTCTAATATTATTTGTATATAATATTATGCTACAATTTCTATTATACTATTATTGTTAAATTTTTGCAATATTTTTGAATAAAATATTTTAAAACCTGTTGCATTTTATGTAAATATATGATATTATATGTCGTAATAAAGGTACCTATTTTGCACGTGGGATAATTCCTTTAAAAATATTATTTCGGAGGTATGACTATATGAAAAAAAATCACATCGAAATTAAAAGTGCAAAAATCCAAAAATTTAGATTACGCCGTTCTGATTCCGTTTACGGCATTCTGCCAGAAATCACCTTTTGCATAGACCGGTGTGGTGTAGCCAAGCACGCTCAACAATTCGAATTGTTTGGTGTTCACACCTGCACAAATGATTTTCTGGTGGATATCTTATCTATGTTCTATGTGTATTATCCGCATGAATTAGCTGGCCATTCTGCTAATATCATCTTTTTAGATGGAAAAGCAGTTGGTATTAGCCCTGATGGTGATGATTGGGTTATATGTACCAAGGACGGCTATCAGAGAGTTTCTTGTAATCGCTTGTTGCTGACATTAGCAAAAGCAGAGTAACTTTAAGAACAAAAAACGAGTACATTTTGTGCTCGTTTTTTGTTGTATAAGAAAATACATTGGTAAAGTAACAATCAAATTTACGTTACATATTTTATAAAGAAGAAAAATTTAAGGAGGTCTTTTCTTATGCCTAATTATAAAGTTGCCATTGTTGGAGCAAGTGGTCTAGTTGGAAGAACCGTTTTAAAAGTATTAGAAGAAAAAAACTTCTCTCATATCACTTATACCTTATTCTCTTCTGCGAAATCTGCTGGCTCCAAAATTCGATTTTTAAATCAAGATTATATTCTTTGTGAACTAACTGAAAACTCATTTGACACTCATTTTGACTACGCTATCTTCTGTGCTGGTGGTAGTATTTCAAAAAAGTATGCACCAATTGCTGTTTCAAAAGGTTGTATTGTGATTGATAATAGTAGTGTTTTTCGTATGCATCCAGATGTCCCTCTTGTTGTTCCAGAAGTGAATCCAGAAGACATTTTATCACATAACGGAATTATTGCTAATCCTAATTGTTCAACCATCCAAGCTATGCTGCCATTAAAAGCAATTGATTTAAAATATACCCTTAAAAGAATTGTGTATTCTACTTATCAAGCTGTTTCTGGCGCTGGTCGTTTCGGAATTGAAGATTTAGAAAACAAATCAGATGGAAAAAATCTAAAAAAATTTCCTTGCCCTATCCATAATAATTGTATTCCCCATATTGATATTTTTATGGAACATGGCTATACCAAAGAAGAATATAAAATGATAGAAGAAACTAGAAAAATATTACATCATCCTAATTTACCTGTTACAGCTACCGCAGTAAGAGTTCCTGTTATTAATTGTCATGGAGAATCGATTAATGTGGAGTTAGAAAAAGATTTTGATATTTATGATATTCGTTTGTGACTAGAAAATTCTCCTGGAATCGTTGTAGTGGATAATCCAGAAAAAAATTTCTATCCTTTAGCTAGTAAAGTTAATGGAAATGATGAGGTATTTGTTCGGCAGAATTCGAAGAGATTTCAGTATTAAAAGCGGTCTAAATCTATGGGTAGTAGCTGATAATTTAAGAAAAGGTGCTGCTACTAATGCCATTCAAATATTAGAAAGACTTATACTTTAATTTAAAAGTTTAATTATTTCTTAATTTTTTGTAGAAGTTTGCATTCTTTGCTCTATTTATGCTATAATTAATTTTGAAGTACATAGGAAAATAAGAAGGGATATTGAATGAAACCATTTATCAAAGAATTATCAGATAAAGATGAAGAATTTCAAAATATTATAGAAGAATTGATTCGTCAT
>CARUQW010000025.1:15598-22707 GCA_949077355.1 uncultured Clostridia bacterium
CAAGAAATGAAAAAATATAGACAACATTATGAAACAACTTGTTTTGAACATTGTTATATGGCTGCTTATTACTGTTACCTAATCTGTAAAAAATATCATTTAGACTATCGTTCTGCGACAAGAGCTGCTATGTTACATGACTTATTTTTATATGATTGGAGAGTACGACAACCTGACAGAAAAGGCTTACATGCTTTTACCCATGGTAAAGAAGCCTGTAAAAATGCTTGCCAATTATTTGATTTAAGTGAAAAAGAAAAAGATATCATTATTAAGCATATGTGGCCAGTTACCATTGAATTTCCAAAATCCATTGAAGGATTTATTCTAACTTTAGTGGATAAATATTGTGCTTTATCAGAATCTTTTGATGTAGTAAAATCACGTTTATTCCAAAAGCAAGCTTTTCGTTATGCTTATGTGTTTTTAAGCTTATTCATTATTCGAATTTGATGTGAAATTGGGGACGTTTCTTTTTGCACATAAATGTGCAAAAAGAAACGTCCCCAATTTCACATTATTTATTTTCTTCTGCCCAACGTATCATCTTTATATCTTTGTATTTGGATACTACCGTTTTATATTTATCATATTCTTCTTCCCATAAAGTGTCTGGCACATTGTCAAAAGCTTTGAATATTTTTTCTGCTTCTGATAGATAGATAATTTGTTCTTGTGGTGACATGTTTTCATATTGTTTCGCAAATCGATATAATTTATCTAGCATTTGATTGGCTTCGATAAAAGTCCAAAAGTCTTTTATTTTCATTCCAAATAACTTGATTTGTAATATGGCATATGCGACTAAAGCAAATATCGTAAATATCAATATATATATGATTGTAAATATTGTCATTTTCATTACCTCTCTTTTGTTTTTCCTTTTGTACTACTTTTTAAATTATACCATGTTTGACATTTTTTTGCAACAGCTTGTTTTATTTCTATTTTTTGTGTTATAATCATAAGAATGTAAAAAGATATAAAATAAAAATGGAGATGAGTTTTAATGGATGAAAAATTCACAATAACTAAAAAAGCTGGTATTTATGGAATGATTGGAAATATATTTTTATTAATTATAAAAGCAATCGTTGGTTTTATGAGCCACAGCCAAGCTATGATTGCAGATAGTTTTAATAGTGCTGGTGATATTTTTGCCTCTTTAATGACTTTCATTGGTAACAAAATTGCTAGTGCACCTCATGATGATGACCATAATTTAGGACATGGAAAAGCAGAATATATCTTTTCTATGTTTATCAGCATTTCTATGATTTTTGTAGCTAGCAAATTGCTTTATGACTCTGTTGTTACTTTAATTATTGGCAGCAAACTTCAATTTTCTTGGTTTTTAATAATTGTTTGTATGGCAACAATTATCATTAAATTATACCTTTTCCTTTATACGAAACATGCTTATTCTAAACATCCTAATATATTATTAGAAGCTAATATGAAAGACCATAAAAATGATTGTATTGTAACTAGTTTTACTTTACTTTCTGTTTTACTTACTTTAGCTAATATTTATTGGTTTGATGGCATCGTTGGTATTGGTATTTCTCTTTGGATTTGTTATACAGGTGTTACCATTTTCATTGAAAGCTATAATGTGCTAATGGATATCAGTGTAGATGATAAAACAAAAGATTTAATTTTGGATATTGTTCATACTTATAAAGAAATTAAGGAAATAGAAGATATTGTTTCCACTCCAGTTGGAGATAAGTATTTAGTATTCTTAACAATTTGTTTAGATGGTAACATGTCTACTTTTGAAAGTCATGAATTAGCAGATAATTTAGAAAATACCGTAAGTGGATTAGATAAAATTTACAAAACCATTGTACATGTTAACCCAATTTAAAAGCAAGATTTTGCCAGAAGGGACGAACCTTTTTGGCAACTTTTTTAGTTTACAAATAAAAAGTTTATTTATTTTTTCTTTGTAACTCCCAGCTACGAACAGTCTGTAATTATATAACAGACTGTAATCTTGCTGGTCCCCCCGAATTGTTACTGCATAAAAAATAAATAAACTTTTAAATTAGAAAACAAACAGATATAAAATTGCCAAAAAGGTCCATCCCTTCTGGCAAAATCTTCTTTATCTTGTTTGTTCTGGTGCTCTTGGATCTTCATATTCTTCATCCAATTCTTCTATTACATCATCTGGCGTTTTTTCTCCTTGCTCTTTTTCTGCAAATTTCTCTTTTACAAATGCTGCATCTGGCTTTCCATCTTTATAAAAACCCCATCGAGTGGCTAATTGGTTATAGGTTACTTTTTCTCCTGAAGATAGTTCTACGAAGTCTTCTGTATCATGTGGATGAGATTGTGTATTGACATCACCATCTAAGTCTTTGGCATTCTTAGGTTCACATTCTGGATGTTTTTCCTTGTGCTCTTTTGCTTCTTGATATCCTTTTTCAACAGAACGATAACCATCATTGTGTTCTTGTGCTAATTTTAGTGATTCGATATCCGTTCCTTCTAATGTATTTTTAGCATTCGAAGTTTCTAATTGTCTATCTAAGCTCTTATTACCTTCCACTCCTTTTCCTCCAATTGTCTTTCTTGGAGAATGATAGATTTCAACTTCTCCATACTGTCCTTTTTCAATTCCAATGGTTCCTTCTCCTAATTTTAGTCTTGTTAAGACATCACCACTTCTGACATTACCTCTTTGTTTTACTTGATAATTTTTTTCTAATGGATTGGTCCCTTCTTGTGTATCATTTTCCAAATCTAATGTTTTTACTTTTCCTTGTTTGGTTATCATTACTGTTTCATATCGAGAACTATGGCCTTGTTCTTCTTCACCTTTTTCGTTTCTTAGTTTTTTTAGGTCGTCTGATTCGATAATTCCGACTTTTAAGCCCTCATCCCCATGTTCTAGTTCTGGCATCTTTTGATTCTTTTGTAACACTTGCTCTAAATTTTTCATATCGGTAACTCTGGTATTTAAGTCAATTTCTTGTTTTATATTGATATCTTTTGTTTTATTTTCTACTTTTTCCTGTCTGTTTTGTTGCTTTTGCAACATTTCTTTTGGTTTCTGTTCTTGTTTTTTCTCTCTCAAATGATTGCTTTTCGTAATTACTCTACTATATTGTGACCTTTCTCTTCGTTGTATTCTATCTATAATCTCTAATATTTTTATTTTATCTAAGAATTGTTTTATCTTATCTTTTTCTAAAGGTGTTATTTTGTTTATTTGTATATTGTCTTTTATATCATCTGAAATCTTATTTTCTAATGTTTCTTGTTTAAAAATAATCGTCTCTTCTGGTATTTTAGGAGTATAGACACCAATTAAGTTTAAATAATAATATCCTAAAACTGTTTCTTCTTTTTTAACCAATACTTCTTTGGGTTCGTTTTTTACTTGAATTTCTCCTATTATTTGAGGAATTCCCTTTTCAAAAATACTTTTTTGCATTTTTGTTTTTGGCTCATAAAATCCTATTTTTTCTAAACTATAATAGCAAAAAAACGGATTTTCCTCTTTTAATAAGATTTCTTTTTCCTTTCCTGCAATCCACACTTTACCTAAAATTTGCATTTTTTTCCTCTCTTTTTGATTATCTTTACACTATTTCAGCGACTAAATCATAATTACTAATTTTAACAACCTTACAATTTACCAAACTCCCTATGATGGAAGTATCTTGTTGTGTCTCTGCTTTGATATATACAAGTCCATCCATTTCTGGTACATCTTGCATGGTTCTTCCAATATAGTATTTTCCATCAAAAGAAATATCTTCTATTAGCACTTCATAAATTTGATTTAATTTTTTTTCTAAATTTTCTCTTGATATTTCTTGCTGAAGTTTCATGATTTTATGATATCTTGCTTTTTTTGTATTGCCATGAATTTGTTCTGGCAATTTAGCAGCTGGTGTCCCATCTTCTTTTGAATACATAAAAGTTCCTAATTTATCAAATTTGGCTTGTTTTACAAATCCTAATAATTCTTCAAAATCTTTTTGAGTTTCTCCTGGAAATCCTACTATCAAACTAGTTCGTAGTGTTACTTCTGGAATTTTATTTCTTATTTTTTCTATTAAGTCTTGTATTTGTTTTTTAGATGTATGTCGATTCATTTTTCTTAAAATTGTATCTGCTATATGTTGAATCGGAATATCAAAATAGTTTGCAATTTTAGGATTTCTTTTTACTTCTTCAATTAGCTCGTCTGTAATTCCTTCTGGATAAGAATATAAAAATCGAATCCATTGAATTCCTTCTATTTGACTTATCTCTTTTAGCAATTCTGCCAATTTGCTTTCCCCATACAAATCAACACCATATTTTGTAGTATCTTGTGCAATTATAATTAGTTCTTGGATTCCTTGTTTTGCTAACTGTTTTGCTTCTTCTAAAATATCTTCTTTTTTTCGGCTCATAAAAGGACCTCTTATGTAAGGAATTGCACAATAAGTACATTTATTACTACAACCTTCGCCAATTTTTAAATAAGCATAATTTTTACCTGTAGTAATCGTCCTATTTAAAAACTCTTCTTGTGTTAACATTGGCATTGGCGGAATTTCTGCTATTTTTTTGCTTGTTTTTTTCTTACTTTTTATGACAATATCTCTTTTTATTAAATCCTCTATCTTTTCCCATAATTTGTCATATTCTTCTATTTTTATAAACAAATCGACTTCTGGAAGTTCTTTTATTAGTTCTTCATAATATCTTTGGACTAAGCATCCCATAACAATTAAATATCTGCATTTATCTTTTTTATATTCTGCCATTTCTAAAATAGTATTAATTGCCTCTTCTTTTGCAGAGTCAATAAAACCACAAGTATTAATCACTATAATTTCTGCTTTGGTTTCATCATTTACAACTTCAAACCTATTTTTCTTAAAAATTCCAATGGTTGCTTCTGTATCAATTAAATTTTTACTACATCCTAATGATATGAATCCTACTTTCATTTTTATTTTCTTCCTTCCTTTTACGGACAAATCTAGTCTTTATGGCTACAAATATGTTTTCTCGTCAATTCCATCAAATCCAATTTTGTAAAACCTTCTACTTGCGTTTTGCTTCTATCTTTTTTTAGCTCTTCTTGTAGCAGTTTTTGAATTTTATCCTTATTTTCTTCATTTTGCATATCAATATAATCAATGATAACAATTCCACCAATGTCTCTTAAACGTAATTGTTTTGCAATCTCCACAGTAGCTTCATGATTCACTCTATAAACCGTTTGCTCTAAATCTCGGTTTCCTGTATATTTTCCTGTATTCACATCAATTGCTGTTAAAGCTTCTGTTTTATCAATGGTTATAAAACCTCCACATTTTAACCAGATTTTTCTATTTTGCATTTTTTCGATTTGTTTTTCTAACTCATAAATATCTAGTACTTTTTCTTCCTCTCTTAATTCAATTTTTAAATTGGCATATTCTTGATTTTCATTTTTGAACTCTTCTAATTCGCTTTTTATCTTTTTATCATTTACTGTTATTTTTTCAATTTTCTCATCTGCCAAGTCCATTAACATTTTTTCTAAAATATTTTCACTTCGATATAATAGTTGTGGTCTTTCTAATTCTGGATTAATGCTAGTTTGGGTAATTTGGCTCCATTTCTTCTCAACTTTTTTTATGTCTTCTATTATTTCTTTTTCTTTATTTTGCGCCGATGTTCTAATAACTGCTCCATTTCCATCACTTAAATTTTCTTTCACTAATTTAATCAATCTTTGTTGTTCTTTCTTATCTTCAATTTTTTGTGAGACTGTTATGATATCTGTATTGGGAAGTAGTGCAATATATTTTCCTGGTAGATTAATGTGTGTTGACACTCTGGCCCCTTTTTTCTCATTACTATCTTTTTTTACTTGCACTAATAATTTTTGTCCTATTTTTATCACTTTACTAATTTCTACATTCTCCTGTTGAAATTCTTTTGTTTCATCTATTTTAGGCAAAATATCTTTTAAATGGATAAAACTATTTTTTTCTGTTCCAATATCCACAAAGGCTGATTGCATTCCATGAATAATATTTTTCACAATTCCTATATAAATATTTCCCTCTCTTCTTCTATATTCCTTATCCTCTTCATAGTATTCTATTAACTTTCCATTTTCCATTAAAGCTATTTGCTTTCCATTTTCTTGCCTTTGTACTATAATTTCAATCATCTCTATTGATTCCTTTCTTTTTTGCCATTGGTTCCGGGTTTGTTTGGCAACTTTTGCCATTGGGGACGGACTTTTTTGGCAATTTTAATTAAATTTATTCATTGCAATATCGATTCCATTTTTTATGATTTCGATTACTGCTTCTTTTGCTAATTCCGTTCCTTTTTCTAATTTTTCTTTTTCCTCTTCTGGTATTGCTCCAATTACATATTCAATTAAATCTGCTTTTTCAATTGGTGACCCGATTCCTACTCTTACACGCTTAAAATTTTGTGTGTTTAATTCATGTACAACAGATTTCATTCCATTATGTGTTCCAGGTCCTCCTGCTTTTCTAATTTTAATGGTACCTGGTTCTATATCGATATCATCATAAATTACAATTATTTGTTCTTCATCTACTTTGTAAAATTGAATGATTTCTTTTACGCTTTCTCCACTTAAGTTCATAAAGGTTTGTGGTTTTAATAGGATTACTTTTTCCCCTTCTATTATTCCACTTCCATATAATCCTTTGAATTTCGTTTTGATAACTTCTATTTCATATTGTTTTGCTATTTTATTAATCGTGTTAAATCCCATGTTGTGTCTTGTATTACTATAATCTTTTTCTGGATTTCCTAATCCTATTATTAAATACATTCTTTATTTTTCCTACTTTCTTTTGATTTTAAACTATTATCTATTTTAACTTGTTTTGCGCTTTTTTTCAAGCTTTTCTTCTAATTTTCCTGCGGAATGTATTTTTTCTATACAACAAAAAAAGCACTCACTCGTGCTTTTTTAACCTTTATCAATTATTCTGCTGATTCTTCTGTTTCTGGAGCTTCATAAGCTTCTAAAATAGCTTTTTGAATTTTCTCTCTTGTTTCAGCATTGATTGGATGAGCTATATCTTTGAATTCTCCGTTTGGAGTTTTTCTACTTGGCATAG
>CARUQW010000026.1 GCA_949077355.1 uncultured Clostridia bacterium
GCTGAGGCAGAAAACTTTTAAAGTTTTCCACCCCAACTATTGACATAGAGTCAAAAAAAGTATAAGGCTATTATCCTATAACCTTACACTTTCTGGCGGAGCAGAGAGGGTTCGAACCTCCGCGCCGGTTTCCCGACCTAATTGTTTAGCAAACAATCCCCTTCACCACTTGGGTACTGCTCCATTTTTTATAAATAAAAGTTAGATATAGATCTACATCTAACTTTTACTTTTTGGCGGAGAGGGTGGGATTCGAACCCACGGTACGCTATTAACGCACGCCAATTTTCAAGACTGGTGCCATAAACCAACTCGACCACCTCTCCATGTCTATTGACCAATGTCAGCGACAGTTACTATCTTAGCATTTTTATGAACATTTGTCAATAGGATTTTTTATAATTTTTTTATTATTTGTCAACCATTTGTCAACCAACATGGGACTAATATTAACAATTGAGGTTTTAATTATTTAATTTTATGAATTCCATCTGATTCAATTGCTTTTTGAATAGCTTGTGCTTCTTCTTCTGAAACAGTATAGGTAGATTTTCCATTTTGGATTGGTTTTGCATAAATATTAGACATCTCTCTTGAATAAATTCCATTCAATACAACACCATCATTATTTTCATCTAACAAAGCTAATGCAAAACTCAAATCACTACCAGTGTCCTTAAAAGCACTATATCGAACAATTCCAATCTTTTGTATGCATTTCATTAAATCTGCATCTAATCTCTTTATTTGATTTAAAATCTCCGCATTTTGTTTTTCTACTTTATCTACACGATACATATAGGTTTCCAAATCTTCTTCTAAATCTTTGCCATTTCCTAGTTTTTTCATAAAACTCTTATATTTCTTACTTAAACTAGCATATTTGCTTATTAAAACAATAAAACCTAATACTAATATCAACATTATTCCAGATATTATTAATAAAAATGCATCTGTTTTTATGATTTCCATTATGCTCTCCATACATACCCTCTTTTCTTATTTTTTACTTAATTAATTCTAAAAGTCTTTCTAAGTCATCATTAGAAGTATATTCAATAATAATTTTTCCTCTTCTTTTTCCGGGATCTAGTCTAACTTTACTACCAAAGAAGCTTTGGAAATTATCTTCTATACTTTTATATAACACGTGATTTCTTTTTTGTTCTTCTTTTGTTTCTTTTACTTGTGCTTTTTTTTCAACTTGACGTACAGTTGAACCTCTTTCTAACATTTGTATTGCTGTACGATACTGTTTTTCTGGATCTGTGATAGCCAGTAGTGCTTTGCAATATCCCTCTGATATTTTTCCTTCTTTTGCCATTTCTAATACACGTGGCTCTAAGTTTAAAACTCTCACCCAGTTAGCAATTGTACTTCTACTTTTTCCTAACTTTTTAGATATATCTTCTTGTGTCATTCCATAATTATCGATTAGCGTTTTTATTCCCATCGCTTTTTCTACTGGGTTCAAGTCTTCTCTTTGCATATTTTCAATCAAAGAAATTTCTGAATTAACTCTTTCATCATCTTCTCTTATGATTGCTGGTATTTCTTTTAATCCAGCTATTTTAGAAGCTCTCCATCTTCTTTCTCCTGCTACAATGCTATAATAGCCATCTTTTTGTGTTACAACAATAGGTTGAATTAAACCATACTCTTTAATGGATTCTGCTAATTCCTCTAATGCTTCTTGGTCAAATCTTTTTCTTGGTTGTTCACGATTTGGCTCTACTTCCGTTATTTTTAAATTTCTTAATGTGTCATTTTCTTTTACTTGTTCCTCTTCTGGTGCTGGACCAAATAAAGCATCTAATCCCTTTCCTAGCCCTGTCATTTTTGCCATTTTTATTCCTCCTTACTTTTATCCATTGTTTTATAACATATGTTTTGCCTTTTTCTCTTCTTCATTTACTTTTAAGAATTCTTTTGCAAATTTAGTATAACTTTTTGCTCCTTTTGATTTTGGATCATATTCTGTAATTGGCATTCCATAACTTGGTGCTTCACTTAATCTTACATTTCTTGGTATAACTGTTTTATAAACTTTATTATCAAAGTATTTTTTTACTTCTTTTACCACTTGATTCGAAAGATTTGTTCTTATATCATACATAGTAAGTAAAGCTCCTTCAATTTTAATTTCTTTATTTAAGTGCTTTTTCACTAAATTTATGGTATTTAATAATTGTCCCAATCCTTCTAAAGCAAAGTATTCGCATTGTACTGGTATCAAAACACTATCAGATGTTGTAAAAGAATTTAAAGTAATTAAACCTAAAGATGGTGGACAATCAATAAAAATATAATCAAATTTTTCTTTTACTTCTTCTAATTTTTCTTTTAGTCTTTGCTCTCTAGACATCATCGATACCAATTCAACTTCTGCTCCTGCTAAATTCATATTAGATGGACATACTTTCAAATTTTTAATCATGGTATCTTGAATTGCCTCTTCCATTGTTGTTTCATTGACTAAAATATCATAGGTAGAAAATTCTACTTCTTTTTCTACTCCTAATCCACTTGTGGCATTTCCTTGTGGATCTGCATCAATTAATAATACTTTTTTACCTCTTTTTGCTAAAATAGTAGATAAGTTAACGGTTGTAGTGGTTTTCCCTACGCCACCTTTTTGATTTGCTACTGCTATTATTTTTCCCAATTTTATTGCCTCCATTTTTAGTTAATATTTATTTATAAATTCTTGTTGTTTTACATTATAATCATATAAAAATATAAGAAAAAAGTCAATAAAAAACACAAAATTTATTGACTTTTTTTAATGGTTAGTTCGGTGCCTGTCCCAAAACTAACCATTGCTTTTTTATTGAATTGGTTCTTTTGTTGGCATACCAGCTTTTCTAGGGTATTTCATTGGTGTTTGTTTTACTTTTTCAAGGATTATAATATTTCTTTTTATATCACTTTTTGGTAATTGGAAGGCTTCTTTTTGGATTGTTTTTCCCCCTAAAATGGCAATTGCTTTTTGGCTTTGTTGTGTTTCTTCGTTGATTTCTGCTCCTTTCATGCAAATAACACATCCTCCTACTTTTACAAAAGGAATTAGATATTCTGATAGTGTAGTCATATTGGCAACTGCTCTTGATGTAGCATAATCAAATCTTTCTCTGTAATTTTTGTTTTTTGCTAAGTCTTCTGCGCGAGAATGAATCGTTTGTATATTGGTTAATTCTAGTTTTTCTATTACTTCTTTTAAAAAGTTAATTCTTTTATTGAGTGAATCCAATAGTGTAATTTTGATATCTTCTCGAACAATTTTTAATGGGATTCCCGGAAATCCAGCTCCTGTTCCTACATCAATTAATTTCGCACCCATTTCAATGTGTTTGGCAATTGTAAGTGAATCAATAAAATGCTTTAGAATAATTTCTTCTGGATTCGTAATAGCTGTCAAGTTTATTTTTTGGTTCCATTCTAATAATAATTCCATATATTGATAAAATTGTTCGATTTGTTTCTCATTCAACACAATTTCAATTTCTTTCGCATAGGCTATCATTTTTTGACTCAATATTTCTTTCATTTTTCGTCTCCTTACTAACTTTTATAGATTACTTTTTAATTGTTGCAAATATACTAATAGTACTGCTATGTCAGCTGGTGAAACTCCTGATATTCTTGATGCTTGACCAATCGAACGTGGTTTGAATTTATTTAATTTTTGCCTTCCTTCTAAACTAATACCTGCTATTTTTTCATAATCGATTGTATCTGGCAACAATTTTGTTTCTAATTTTTTAAATTTTTCTACTTGTGCTTCTTGCATCTTGATATAACCTTCATATTTTATTTGAATTTCTACTTCTTCTTTTTCTTGTCTAGTTAATTCAGGTCTTTCTTCGTCAATAACGCTCAATTTTTCATAATTCAACTCGGTTCTTTTTAATAATTCTGACATTTTTGTACCAGTTGATAATTCTGATGTTCCATTTTCTCTTAATAATTGATTTACTTTTTCATTTGGTTTTACCGTTAAACCTTTTAATCGTTCTATTTCTTTTTCAATATTTGTTTTTTTGGTTTCAAATTTACGATATCTTTCGTCTGAAATAAGACCCACTTCATGACCTATCTTAGTTAATCTCAAATCAGCATTATCTTGTCTTAACAATAGCCTATATTCTGCTCTTGATGTCATCATTCGATATGGTTCATTAGTTCCTTTGGTAACAATATCATCAATTAAAACTCCAATATATCCTTGTGTTCTGTCTAAAATGACTGGTTCTTCCCCTTTTATTTTTTGTGCCGCATTAATTCCTGCTATTAATCCTTGACATGCCGCTTCTTCATAGCCTGATGTTCCATTAATTTGACCTGCCATAAACAGTCCTTCTATTCCCTTATATTCTAAAGAAAGTTTTAGGTTAGATGGGTCGATACAATCGTATTCAATTGCATATGCTGGTCTTGTAAATTCTGCCTTTTCTAGTCCTGGGATTGTGTGGTATAGAGCAATTTGAACATCTTCTGGCAAAGATGAACTCATTCCTTGGATATACATTTCTTCTGTTCCTAAACCAACTGGTTCTACAAAAGCTTGATGTCTTGGTTTATCGCTAAATCTTACTACTTTATCTTCAATTGATGGACAATATCTAGGTCCTGTTCCTTCTATCATTCCAGCATACAATGGAGACCTATGCAAATTTTGTCGAATTATGTCGTGAGTTTTTTCATTGGTATAGGTTAAATAACAATCTACTTGTTCAAACTCTTTTGGTTCATTCTCAAAAGAAAATGCCTCAATTCCTTGATCTCCTTTTTGTACCTCCATTTTACTAAAATCAATGCTTCTTCTATTAATTCTTGCTGGTGTACCTGTTTTGAATCGAATTAACTCAATCCCCATGTTTTTTAAGCACGTAGACAACTCATTTGCTGCTGCTACTCCATCTGGTCCACTTTCTTTTGAAAATTCACCTATAAATATTTTTCCTTTTAAATAAGTTCCAGTTGCTAAAATAACTGCCTTTACTTTATAGATTGCTCCAACGTCTGTTTTAATTGCCGTTATTCTTCCATTTTCTACTTGGATATCCACAATTTCTCCCTGTTTCACTTCTAGGTTTTCTTGTTTTTCTAAAGTATGTTTCATTTCCGCTTGATATTTTTTTCTGTCTGCTTGTGCTCTTAAAGAATGTACTGCTGGTCCTTTTGAAGTATTTAACATTTTTATTTGAATCATCGTTTTATCTATGTTTTTCCCCATTTCACCCCCAAGTGCATCAATTTCTCTTACTAAATGTCCTTTTGAACTTCCTCCAATATGAGGGTTACATGGCATGTTTGCAATGGCCTCTAAACTAATTGAAAAAATTAATGTCTTCATTCCTAACCTTGCCGCTGCAAGTGCAGCCTCACATCCTGCATGTCCTGCTCCAACTACTGCTACATCATATTCTCCAGCTATATAACTCATCTTTTTCTTCCTTCTTTCTCTTTTTAATATCTGTCTTCAATTTCACATTACCTAAAATTGTTCCACGTTTTTTCTTCTTCCTTGTGAAACAAAAATCGTTGTTTTTTTTCAATATATATATATCTTTACTTATAGGTTATCATTTGTTCCACAGAAACTTTTAGTGTAAAATCCTTTTCGCTCTAAGAATTAGCAAATTTATTCCACACGTTATTTTAAAGTAATTAAATTCACCTTATCACATCCAACTTTATGTAACGCGAACAAAACTAAGCCTATCCGTATGATTTTTAGCCTTATTTGTATTTTTTTGATTTTTTATACTGTTTCTGTTTTAGCTCCAAATTGGTTTTATTTTTGTTTTTCCTTTCATCCTATAAACTTATATTAATTTTATATAAAAATCTTTTATTTTTGATTTTAGAGGCTTGTTTTTACTATTATTTTCCCAAGCAGAACTTGGCAAAAATTTCATTAATAATATCTTCACTTACCATTTCACCTGTTATATTTCCTAAATCTTCCAAAATGTCTTTTATAAAAATAGCAACAATATCTAAAGGCATTTTTTCAGCAATCGTTCTTTTTGTTCTTTTTACATTTTCAATTGCTTTTGTAATTAAATTTTTATGTCTAATATTGGTAATTACAATTTCATTATCTAAATTAATTTCATTTAATTGAAATAAATCTGTTATCTTTTTATATAGTTCTTCTATTCCTATATAATTTAAAGCAGACATTTTTATAATATAACAACTTGCTGCTTTTAATCTTTGGTCTTCTTCATGTAAAACTGATTCTAAATCAATTTTATTTAATAATATAATTGATTTTTTATTTTTTATTAATTCTAATATTTCTAAGTCTTCTTCTGTTAATTCTTTAGTGGAATCAAAAATAGCAATTACCAAATCAGCTTCTTTCGCTATTTCCCTAGATTTTGCTATTCCTATCTTTTCTACTTCATCTTTTGCTTGCCTAATTCCTGCCGTATCAATTAATTTTAATGGTATTCCATTGATATTAACAAATTCTTCTATGGTATCTCTTGTTGTTCCTTCATATTCTGTAACAATTGCTCTATCTTCTTTTAAAATAGCATTTAAAAGAGAGGATTTTCCTGCATTTGGTTTCCCAATAATAGCCGTTTTGATTCCTTCTTTTATCATTTTTCCATTATCAAAGCTTTTTTCTAATTTTAGTAATTGATTTTCCACTTTTACTAACATATCTCCAATTTGTTGATTCGTAACATCATCTACGTCATATTCTGGATAATCGATTGCAACTTCGATATTTACCATTACATCTAAGATATTTTGTTTGATTTCTGCTATTTGTTTTGATAGCACCCCTTCTAGCTGTTTCATACCTGTTTTCGCTTCTCTTTCTGATTTAGCATTGATAACCTCAATAACAGATTCTGCTTGTAATAAGTCAATTCTTCCATTTAAAAAGGCCCTTTTCGTAAATTCTCCTGGTTCTGCTAATTCTGCGCCATTTTTTAAACATATTTCTAAAATTCTTCTTACAATTATATTTCCACCATGAGAATTAATTTCACACATATTCTCTGTTGTATAGCTTTTAGGCGCTTTAAAATAAGAAACTAATACTTCGTCTATGATTTCTCCATTTTCTATAATATTTCCATATTTTATGGTGTATCCTTTTATATCTTTTATGTCTTGTTTTCTTTTTGGTTCAAATATTTTCTCTAAGATTTGAAAGCAATCTTTTCCGCTCATTCGAATTATCCCTATTCCTCCAATGCCGAGGAGCCGTAGAGATTGAGGCAATTGTACTCATGTTTTTTCCTCCTTTTTTTATAATTCATTTTATATTCTCAAGTTGATTCTATTTTTTCTGCAGTAACAATTCGGGGGACCAGTAAGATTACCGTCTGTTATGCAATTACAGACGGTTCGCAACTGGGAGTTACAAAGAAAAAATGGAATCAACTTGAGTTATTAAATTTATAAAAAAAGAGGCAAAGGTAGTTTACAAATAAATTGTAAAATCCGACCTTTGACCTCCGATTTTATTTTTCTCTATTATTTTTTAAAGATACTACAATTCTTCTATGTGGTTCTTCTCCTACACTTGTTGTATCAATTCTAGCATTTTGTTGTAATTTACTATGAATTATTTTTCTTTCATATGCTTGCATTGGCTCTAATTTAATAGGTTTTTTCGTTCTCATTACTGTTTTTGCTACTTTTTCAGCTAAATCCTCTAACGTTTTTTCTCTTTTTGCTTTATATCCCTCTATATCTAAGATTACTCTTACTCTATTTTCAATTCCTTTTCCTGCTATTGCTGAAAAGATATTTTGTAATGCATATAAGGTTTCTCCCCTATACCCAATTAGATATCCAAGGTTTTTGTTCATAATGCTTACATTGATATAATTCTTAGTTGGTTCTATTTCATAAGTTGTTCCTTCTGGTAAATTTACTAAAAATTCTTTTAGAAATTGTTCTATGTTTTGTCTTGCTTTTTCTTGTTCTTTTTCACTTAATTCTATTTCTTTTTTGATTTTAGCTGGTTCTTTTTTTACTTCATTTTTAGATTCCTTTAGTGTCATCTCTACTTTTACTACTCTAGGAGTTAAAATACTAAAAAAACTTCTTTTATCTTCGCTTTCTAAAACTTTAATTTCTACACGATCTTTGGAAACATTTAGTTTTCTTAAACCATTTTCGATTGCTTCATTTGTAGTCTTTCCCTCGGAAATAATCGTTTTTTCCATTTATTACTCCTCCTCGTCTTCCTGTTTTATCATTTTATCTAATATAAGTCTTTCTAAAATCATAAGTATATTGTTTACTAACCAATATAATGCTAATCCTAATGGTGCTACAAATGCAATCGAAATAGACATGATTGGCATCATCCATGACATCATTTTATTGGTTTGCATAACAGCATCCATTTCATTTTCTTCTTTTACTTCTTTTCCTGTTTCTCCATCAATAACAGATTCTTTTTTCTTTTCATTTTGTTTTTGTTGCATTGCTGTTGTCATTCGAATGGATATGAAAGATGATAAAATGTATAGAACTGGTATGATATAGACTGTGTAATCTGTTATGTTTTGTTGTGGTATTTTACTTAAATCTAATCCTAAGAAATTCATTTGAAGATTTGCTTTTTCAATATTGCTATCTTCTGGATTTTTTTCTTTTAACCAGTTATATTCTCTTATTAAATCAATTTCTGGATAAACTTTACTTACTTCTTTTCCATCTTCTTGTAACTGTGTTACATATTTGTTAATATCATCGGTTGGTATTTTTTGCATATAGGTAAGTGGACTTTTTACCAAATAGAAAATGGAAAGTAATAATAACATTTGTATAATAGCTGTTAAACACCCACTAAATGGGCTCATTTTTTCTGTTTTATACAAATTCATAATTTCTTGGTTCATTTTTTCTGGGTCATTTTTATATTTGAATTGGATTACCTTCATTTTTTCTTGCATTTTAGCACTTTTTTTCATTGTCTTTTGTTGTTTGATAGACAATGGTAACAATGCTAATTTTATAATAATTGTGAATAAAATAATGGCTAATCCATAATTGTTAATAATTCCATATAAAAACGATAGCAAATAACCAAAAAGACTTGCAAAAAATTCAAACATGAATGTTTCCTCCTAAGCTTATTTTAAGGGATCATATCCACCTTTTGAAAAAGGATTACATCTTAGAATTCTAGTAATTCCCTTGATGGTACCTCTCCCCGCTCCATATTTTTGAATGGCTTGTTTGGTATATTCTGAGCATGTTGGATAATATTTGCAATGAATATTTTTACTTTCTAAGGCCTTGGATATATATTTTTGGTATCCATGAATGAGCCATATCAGTAATTTTTTCATATTACTCCTTTATTTTTAAATTTGCTTTATCAAAAATGTATTGCATATCTTTTTTTATGTTTTGAAAAGTTGCTTCTTTGGTATCAACTTTCTTTTTCCATAAAAAAACGATACTATATCCCTCTTGAATTGAATTTTCATAAAAACGATAGCTTTCTCTTAGTAATCTTTTAATGTGATTTCTTTTGACTGCTTTTGCTATTTTTACGCCAATCGCAATTCCTAAAAGATTTCCTTTCTGAGAGCTGTTTTTCTTTATAAAAGCTTCTATATTCTTTCCAGAATAATATTTTCCCTTTGATAAAACTTTTCTAAATTCATAGTTTTTTTTCATCATTTCTGTTTTTTTCATGATTCGTTTTTCCTCTCTTTCAAGGCAAATACAATGAAAAAATCAAATTTTTACTATCATTATGCTTAAAAGGCTCGCATAGCGGCCTTTTCCTAATTCACATAACTTAAGCTGTTAATTTTTTTCTTCCTTTTGCTCTTCTTGCTTTTAAAATATTTCTTCCTGCTCTTGTTTTCATTCTTTTCATAAATCCATGTTCTTTCTTTTCTTGTCTATTTTTTGGTTGAAATGTTCTTTTCATTTTCCCTACACCTCCTACTGATTTTTTATTTATTTAATCCCAATTTCTTGGAAATTATTTTTGACAAATTAACAAGTATATCGATTATACCGCAAAAGGATGTAAAAAGTCAAGTAATTTTAAAATTTTTTTGTAAAAAACTAAGGATAGAGAGGATTTAGCTATTTTTTAACTAGTTTCCCTTTTATAGGTTTTATGTTACTTTTTATAGTTTATTTTTCGTCATATTTTTGAAACATAAAAATAGTTTTCCACAGTTTTTTTAACATTTATCCACAGAAAAAAATTTTTTTCCACAATTTTATTGACTTCCTGTGTATAAATCTGTTATGATTGGGGAGTAAAAAATTTCAAGAGATTTTTACTGAAAATACTGGAATTTATGTTCGTATAAATCACCTTTATTTTTACAAAAATATTACAAAATTATCAACACCTGTGGATAACTTTGTGGATAACTTAATTTAGAAAGGATGATTTGAAATGGCACTTGAAAAAGAAGAGCTAATGGAAAAAATCAAAAATGAATTAAGACCAGAATTAACAAAGATCTCTTTTGATACTTGGATTAATCCACTAGATATTCGAAGTATCGACGGAAACCATATTGTTTTTACAACGGTATCCGAATTTCAAAGAGATTTTGTTGAAAACAAATACAAACCATTGCTTTTAAATACTTTAAAATTTATTACCAATCGTGATTGGACTTATACCGTTATCGACTTAGAAAAAGAAGCAAAAGAGGGAATAGGGGGGATTTCAGAAGAAATTACTTCTACTGCTGTTACATCTCCTGAAGTAGAAACCAATCGAACTACGCTAAATCCCAAATACACTTTTGAAACTTTCGTCGTTGGCGATAATAACAAATTTGCTCATGCAGCAGCCTTAGCTGTTGGAAACGAACCAGCTAACTCTTATAATCCATTGTTTTTATATGGGGGAGTAGGATTGGGAAAAACCCACTTAATGCATGCAATTGGAAATCGAATTTTAGAAAACAATAGAAATTGTAATGTTTTATATGTTACTTCTGAAAAATTCACCAATCAATTAATTAACGCAATTAAAGATAACAAAAACGAAATTTTTAGAAATCGATATCGAACAATTGATGTTTTATTAATTGATGATATTCAGTTTATTGCTGGAAAAGAGAGAATTCAAGAAGAATTTTTCCATACTTTTAATTCTCTTTATGAAGAAAGAAAACAAATCATTATTTCAAGTGATAAACCTCCTAGAGATATTCCATTCTTAGAAGATAGATTAAAATCAAGATTTGAATGGGGACTTTTGGCAGATATTTCTTGTCCAGATTATGAAACACGTTTTGCTATTTTAAGAAAAAAAGCCCAAGATGAAAGTGTTGTAATTGATGATTATATTCTTTCCAATATTGCCAATAAAATTGATTCCAATATTAGAGAATTAGAAGGTGTATTCAATAAAGTAGTGGCTAGAGCGTCTTTAACTCATAGTCCTATCACAATAGAATTAGCAGAAAAGATTATCAATGAATTCAAATATGAAAGCGAAAAAGTAATATCTTGTGACTTTATTAAAGAAACCGTTGCTAAATATTTCAGCATCAACAAAGATGATTTATCTGGAAATAAACGTTCAAACGATATTGCTTTTCCAAGACAAATTGCAATGTACCTTTGTAGAGAAATTGCAAACATGTCTTATCCTCAGATAGGAGTGGACTTTGGAGGAAGAGACCATTCAACCGTAATGCATGGTTGTAAAAAAATTGAAAAAGAAATCAAAGAAAAAACAAATACGAAGTTAATTGTGGATAGTGTGAAAAACATCATCATTGATGGCAAACAATAATAGGCAAAAAGGTTTCCTAATTTTTTTGAAATTTGTGTTTGAAAAATGATTGTTTGTCTTAACCAGATTTAATCTGTTCTTACGGAAGTGCTGCATTGGATATCCACACCCCCCTGTTAATAACCTGTGTATAAACTGTGTATATCTCACTTTTCCACAAAAGTAATTGGAAAGTGTGGATAACTTTAAAAGTTTTCCACGGAGTTATCAACAGCATTTTTACTAGGGATTCTAGATATCCACATAGTTTTCCACAGTTTCCACAGTACCTAATACTATTACTACTAATAATATTTATATTAAATTATAAAATATAAGGAGGAAACAAAATGAAAATAGTTTGTTATAAGGATAAAATCCTGAAAGCTATTAATTCCGTAGTAAAAGGTGTAGCATCTAAAACTACAATGCCTATACTAGAAGGAATTTTAATCCAAACAAATGATAATGAAATAAAATTAACAACCTATGATTTAGAAATAGGAATCGAATATGTAATGGAATGTGAAGTAAAAGAACAAGGAAGCACCGTAGTAAATGCTATCATGTTTAGTGAAATTATTAGAAAATTACCAGATACAGAAATTTATATTTCTGTTAATGACAAAAATTTATTGGAAATTGAATGTGAAGGGTCTTTATATAAATTAGCAACCATGAATCCAGAAGAATTTCCAGAACTTCCAAAGATAGAAGTAGAAAATTCAATTGAAGTAGACCAAACCGTATTAAAAAATATGATTCGAAAAACCATATTTGCTGTTAGCTCAGAAGAAAGTAGACCAATTTTTACTGGATGTTTATTCGAAATTGAAAATAATAAATTAACATTAGTTTCTGTTGATGGATTTCGATTAGCTTTAAGAAGTATTTATTTAAATAAACAAAGCAATAACTTTAAAGCAGTTATACCAGGAAAAACTTTGAATGAAGTAAATAAAATCATAGCAGATTCTTTTGAACCAGTAAAAATAGGGGTTGCAAAAAATCAAGCTTTGTTTGAAATGGATAATTGTAAAGTAGTGACTAGAATTTTAGATGGCGAATTTCTAAATTATAAAAATGTAATTCCAAGTAATTGGGAGACAAGAATAAAAGTAAATAAAAGTAATGTACAAAATAGTTTTGAAAGAATTAGTTTAATATCAGCATCAAGTGTAGAAAAAGAGAAAAAATATCCTGTAAAAGTACAAGTTGATATTGGAAAAGTAGTTATTTCTTGTACCAATCAAACAGGAGATGCCAAAGAAGAACTATATGTTTCAACCGAAGGAAAAAATTTAGAAGCAGGATTTAATCCAAAATATTTCTTAGATAGCTTAAAAGCAATTGAAGATGAAGAAGTATATATTGAATTTGGGACAAGTATATCACCATGTTTAATAAAATCAATTGAAAACAATGACTATACCTACATGATTTTACCAATTCGATTAAAAGAAGATTAAGAAAAAACATGATTAAAGGTGGAAGAAATTCTGCCTTTAAAATTTATATACCAAAAAAGTTTTCCACAAATTGTTTCTTACTTGTGGAAAGATAAATGAAAAATGAAGTAAAAAAAATATAAAAAAAGATATTTGAAGAAAATACAACATAAATACTTGTATATAAGCTTAAACTAAACGAGAAAAATCATAATAAATATATTTAGCGGAATTTAAAAATAAAATGAAAGATAAAAAGAAGAAAGACTAATAAATAAAAAATAATAATAAAAAAAGTGAAAAAAATAGAATAAATTAGAAAAAAAAAGAATAAAATAGAAAATAGGGATAAAAAGGAAAAAACAAAATAACAAAAAAAGAATTCAGAAAAAAACGACGCACGAAAATCAAAAATAAGACGTTTTTATTTTTTAGGAATATAATTTGCCATTCGAAAGAAATAAAAAAAATAGAAAAAAATAGAATAAATTAGAAAAAATTAGGAAAAAAAAGAAAAAAATATACACAAACGGAGAATAAAATGTGGATAAATAAGATTAAAATAAATAATTTTAGGAATTACGTGCAGCAAGAAATTAAATTAGAAGAAAATATTAATATATTTTATGGAGAAAATGCTCAAGGAAAAACTAATATTATAGAAGCTATTTTTTTAAGTAGTATGGGAAAATCATTTCGAGCTAAAAAAGATAAAGAAATGATAAATCTAAATTCTCAAAAATCAGAAATAGAAATTGAATATCAAAAATCAGATCGAGATGGAAAAATAAAAATAGAATTAGGAAATAAAAAAAATATTTATATGAATGGTATAAAAATAAAAAAATTAAGTGAATTATTAGGAAATGTAAATATTGTAATTTTTACGCCAGATGATATTCATATTTTAAAGGGTGGACCACAAAATAGAAGAAAATTTCTAGATATTATGATAAGTCAATTAAAACCTAATTATATGTACCATTTAAATTTATATTTAAAAACAATAGAACAAAGGAATAATTATTTAAGACAAATAAGAGAAGAAAGAAAAGATGAAAATTTGTTAGAAATATGGGATGAAAAATTAGCAGAACATGCCAATATCATTTATCAATACAGAGAAAAATATATAAATAAAATAAAAGAAAAAATTAAAAAAATACATAATGAAATAACCAATCATAAAGAAGATATTGAAATAGAATATTTATCAGAATGTAAAACTAAAGAAGAATATTTAAAATTATTAAAAGAAAGAAGAAAATTAGATATCATAAAAGGATATACTACAAAAGGTATACATCGAGACGATTTTGTGATATATATAAATAAGAAACAAATTGATATTTATGGGTCACAAGGTCAACATAGAACAGCGATTCTTTCTTTAAAATTAGCAGAATTAAATATTGTAAAAGAAGAAATTGAAGAAAGTCCTATCTTATTATTAGATGATTTTATGTCTGAATTAGATGAAAAAAGAATTAAAAGTTTTTTAGAAAAAATAGAAAATACACAAGTTATTATAACTTGTACGGAAAAAATAAAGGTTGAAAATAAAAAATTTTTAATATATAATGTGAAAGAAGGAAATTTAGAAAAACAATAAAAGGAGAGGTTTTTTTAGGAACGTCCCTAAAGGAGGAAAAAATAAATGGAAAAATATGAACATAAATATGGAGCTGAGCAGATTCAAGTTTTAGAAGGGCTTGAGGCTGTAAGAAAAAGACCAGGTATGTATATTGGAAGTACATCTGTTAGAGGATTGCATCATTTAGTTTATGAAATTGTAGATAATGGAGTAGATGAGGCTTTAGCAGGATATTGTAAAGAGATTAATGTAATTATTGAACCAGGAAATATTATTAGTGTAGAAGATAACGGAAGAGGAATTCCAGTAGAAATTCACCCTAAAACAGGAATTTCTACTGCAGAAACAGTATATACCGTATTGCATGCTGGTGGAAAATTTGGTGGCGATAGTGGATACAAAGTATCAGGAGGTCTTCATGGAGTTGGTGCATCGGTTGTAAATGCTTTATCAAATTGGACAGAAGTAACGATTAAAAGAGATGGAAACCTTTATCAAATGAAATTTGAAAAAGGAAAAACCGTTCAAAAGCTAGAAAAAATAGGAACAGCAAAGGGAACAGGAACAAAAGTCAGATTCTTAGCAGATGATACAATTTTTGAAACAACAGATTATGAATATGAAGTATTAGAAAAAAGATTTAGAGAGATTGCTTTCTTAACAAAAGGTTTAAAGATAACAATTGAAGACCAAAGAGAAGAAACTCCTAAAAAAGCAGAATTTTGTTTTGAAGGTGGTTTGATTTCTTTTGTAGAATTTTTAAATAAAAACAAAGAAAAGTTACATAAATCACCAATTTATATTGAAAAAAATGGAGATGTACCAGTTGAAATAGCAATTCAATATACATCTAGTTATTCTGAAAATATTTATACATTTGTTAACAATATTAATACCATCGAAGGTGGAACTCATTTAGAGGGATTCAAAAGATCTTTAACAAAAGTATTTAATGATTATGCAAGAAGTCATAATATTTTAAAAGAAAAAGATTCTAACTTACAAGGTGAAGATATAAGAGAAGGAATTACGGCAGTTGTATCAGTAAAAGTAAAAGAACCACAATTTGAAGGTCAAACCAAAACAAAATTAGGAAATAGTGAAGTAACAGGTGTCGTACAAAGTATGGTAAATGAAGCATTATCAGCATTCTTAGAAGAAAATCCATCGGTTGCAAAAGCAGTATTAGAAAAATGTATTAGTGCATCAAGAGCAAGAGAAGCTGCAAGAAAAGCAAGAGAATTAGCAAGAAAGAAAAGCTCATTAGAAACATCAACCTTACCAGGAAAATTAGCAGATTGTAGTAGTAAAAATCCGGATGAATGTGAAGTTTATATTGTAGAGGGAGACTCTGCAGGAGGAAGTGCAAAACAAGGAAGAGACAGAAAATTCCAAGCCATTTTACCACTATGGGGAAAAATGCTAAATGTAGAAAAAGCAAGAGCTGATAAAATCTACGGAAATGACAAATTAAATCCAGTTATATTAGCAGTTGGAGCAGGAATCGGAAGCGACTTTGACGTAACTAAAATAAGATACGGAAAAGTAATTATCATGGCCGATGCCGATGTTGACGGAGCACACATCAGAACCTTATTATTAACATTCTTCTTCCGTTACATGAGACCATTAATTGAAAATGGAAATGTATATTTAGCACAACCACCATTATACAAACTATCCAAAAAAGGGATGGAAGACAAATATTGTTATACAGACGAAGACTTAGAAATAGCTTATAAAGAATTAGAAGAAAAAGGAATCGGAAGAGAACAATTAGGATTACAAAGATACAAAGGTTTAGGAGAGATGAACCCAGAACAATTATGGGAAACAACCATGAACCCAGAAACCAGAACCCTAGTAAAAGTAACTATGGATGATGCTATCAAAGCAGACGAAATATTCACACTATTAATGGGCGATGAAGTAGAACCAAGAAGAAACTTCATTCAAGCCAATGCAAAATACGTAAAAAATCTAGATATCTAATGTGCAATTGGGGACGTTTCCTTTTTCACATAAATAAAAAATTTTAATGGCAGACAATTCTAAAATTGTCTGCCATTAATCATAAAGCTAATAATAATCTCAGCTAAAACCAATATATCTAATAGTTAAACCTAATATATATTACTATATAAATAAGCCCCATACCACATATATTGATCAGTCGCTCGACCATTAGTACACCACAAATAACTATATTCATCCTAAAAGGACTACTAATAACCACTTCATAAAAAACATACACTAGATATAAAAATAATCTTAGCTCGAATTTATTACCTATTATTTGACCATATAAAAAACAAAAGATAGAAGGTATACAGCCTACAAACAAATAATAAACTCTTATCGCCGACATATTATAATATAAAAAATACACTATAATATCTCTTTGTCCGAATACAAATAAACTAACAAAAATCTATTTATACTCTTGGCTCAACTATTATTAACCTTATAAAATTAGTATAAACAAAAAGAAAAAAAATATTCAAAAAAATAAAAATTTTTTTGAAATATAAATTCAAATAATAAAAATGTCGAATTATGAAGATGAGTTTTTCTTGACAAACCTTATAAAATAAGATAAAATCATTCGAAATAGGGAGGTGAAAAAAATAAAAAATGTAATAAGTACACAAAGTTGGATTCCGATAGAAGAAATATTAGAAAATGGAATCATAAAAACCAAAAATAAATATTTAAAAATATTAAAAATAACACCAATTAATTATAATCTAAAATCCGATTTGGAAAAACAAGCAATTTTAAATTCTTATAAAATTTTTTTAAAAACCTGTAATTTTGATATTCAAATATTAATTCAAAGTAGTAAAGAAAATTTAGAAAAAAATATTTTAAAAATTCAAGAAAATATTCAAAAAAAAGAAAATAAATACTTAAAAAATATATCAAAAAATTATATTGAATATATTAATAAAATTAATTCGAATAAAAAATCATCTTCCAAAAATTTTTATCTTATTATCTCCAAAAAAATTCTAAAAGAAGAATATAATGAATCATTTGAAATTATAAAAAGTGATTTAAAAGAAAAATATTTTAAAATAAAAGAATGTTTATCAAGATGTGGAAACTCTGTATTTGAAATAAATAAAAAAGAAGAATGTTTAAAAATTATAAATTCATTTTTTAATACAAGAAAAGAAATAAATTTTAAAAATAAGGAGGAAATAAAATATTAAAAAGAAAAATGAAAAAAGATTAGAAATTATTTCAGGAGCTATTTCTGATAAAGATAAAATAGCACCAGCCTATATTAATTTAGAAAATCCTAAATATATAGAAATTGATAATTTATATTATGGTGGATTAATGATTGTGAATTATTATAGAGAACAAAATGATATTTTATTAAAAAGTTTAATTGAAACTAATATAAACATGAACATATCTATTTTTTATGAAAAGCAAGATAGTTATAAAACGATAAAAGATTTAACTTATCATATTGGAAATGTAGGAGTAGAATTAAAAGAAAGCAATCCGAATCGACAAGATATTGATATTGCAGCATTTGCTTATAATGATGCTAAATATATTAGAAAAGAAATTCAAGTAAATAACGAAGATATTTATTTTTTGTATATTTACATAAATGTATATGCAGAAGATAAAAAAGAATTAGAATATTATTTAAATAAAATAGAAGGAATTACACAAAGTAAAGGAATGCAAACAAGAAGAACCAATTTTAGGCAAGAAGAAAATTTTATAGCTTGTTTACCAATCATGGAAAATCCATTACTTTTAAAAGATGCAGCTAAAAGAAATATACTAACATCTGGATTAATAGCAACCTATCCATTTTTATCTTCTACTATATTTGATGAAGAAGGAATTTTTATAGGAACGAATATTTATAATAATTCACTTGTATTTATTGACCGATATAATACCAATAAATATAAAAATGCTAATATTTCTATATTTGGAACAAGTGGAGCAGGAAAATCATTTTATACAAAATTATTAATTTTAAGATATAAATTGCAGGGAATTAAACAATATATTATAGATCCAGAAAGAGAATATGGTTGTTTATGTGAGAAGTTAAAAGGAACACAAATAAAAATAGGTCCTAATTTTCATAATTTTATCAATGTTTTAGATATAAGAAAAGAAAGTCTTGAAGAAGGAGAAAGCGGTTACTTAGCAACAAAAATAGGAAAACTAATCGGATTTTTCAATTTAATTTTTGGAGAATTAAATGAAGAAGAAAAGGCATTATTAGAAGAAAAATTAATAGAAACCTATAAAATAAAAAATATAACGTTTAATGATGATAGTTTATATAAAAATAATGATGAAAAAATCTTAGGAAAAGAGTTTAAAGAAACAGCGGACATGCCATTGTTAGAAGATTTATATAATATTTTAGGAAAAGATGAAAAAACAAAAAAATTTAAAACAAAATTAATTCCATTTGTAAAAGGTTCTATGAAGTTTTTTAATCATTATACAAATATAGAATTGAAGAATGATTTAATTGTTGCAGATGTTTATGATTTAGGAGAAGAAAATTTAAAATATGGAATGTATATTTTTATTGATAATTTTTGGAATTGTGTAAAAGAAAATCGAAATGAAAAAAAGGCGATTTATTTAGATGAAATATGGAGGTTAATTGGTGTAACTTCAAATAAAGAAGTGGCTAGTTTTATTTATAAAATATTTAAAACGATTCGAAAATATGGAGGAAGTAGTGTAGCAATAACACAAGATATCTCAGATATTTTTAGTTTAGAAGATGGAATTTATGGAAAAAGTATTTTAAATAATTCTAGTATAAAAACATTTTTTGCATTAGAAGAAGAGAATATAAAAATACTTTCAGAATTTGCAAATTTGACAGAAAAAGAAAAAGTAGAAATAAAATCTTTAAAAAGAGGAGAATGTTTAATGTTCGTTGGTGAAAATCATATTTTAACAAAAATTGAATGTTCTGATTTAGAAAAAGAAATACTTGAGGGAGATAAAAATGAAAAAAATAATAACAGCAATTAATAATCCTAAATTAAATGAAGAATTAAAAAAAGAAAAAAATTTTAAAATAATAGGAAAAGATATTCAATATAAAGAAGCAATTTTAGAAATATTAGAAAAAAATAATTTTATTGATTTAATTATTATCAGTGAAAAAATATTAGGAGAAATTGATTTAGAAAAATTAATTGAAAAAATAAAAATAATAAATAATAAAATAAGGATAATATTTATTTTAGAAAAAGAAAATAGTGAATTAGAAAAAATATTAATAAAAAATAAAATATTAGATATTTATTATAATAATAAAATTAATTTAAAAGATTTAATAAAAATAATAAATAAAAAAGAAATAGATATGGAAGAAGAAATTATTAAATTAAAAAAAATAATTCAAGAAAAAGATAAGAATAATTATAAAACTAATTATTTAAAAAATAAAAATCAAATAATAAAAAAATATATAAATAAAATAAAAAATAAAAAAGAAAAAATTTCAGTCAAGAATGGATTAACAAAAGTAATAAGTTTTTCAGGAAATTATAAAAGTGGAAAAAGTACATTAGCTTTAATCATTAGTCAATACTTAGCAGAGCAAAATTATAAAGTTTTATTAATAGATGGAGATTTTGAAAAAAAAGATTTAACAGATATATTAAATTATAAAAAAAATAACAAAGAGAAAAAAATTAAAAAAATAAATAAAAATTTTTACTTTTTTTATGATGAAGAAAATTTATTAAAAAAAGAATTAATAGAAAAAAGAAAAAAATTAATAACATTTATTTTTGAAATAACAAAAGAAAAATATGATTTTATTATTATAGATTTGTCTTCCAATAATTTAAATATATTTAATGAAAAAATATTAAAAAATAGTTATATTAATTTTGTAATTATGGAAGCTAATTTTTTTGGAATAAAGGAAATAAAAAAAACATTAAATATTTATTTAAATGAATGGAAAATTTTTAAAAATAAAATAAATGTTATTATAAATAAAAAAAATATTATTTCTATTCATAAAAAATTAATATCAGAAAATATTTCGTTCACAAATAAAATTTTCGAAATAAGGGAAAATAAATTTTATAGTCTTTTTATAAATCATTATTTTAAAAGAAAGTTATTATTAAAAAGTAGATTAATAAAAAAAGAGTTAGACAGAATAATAAGAAAGATAATATCAAATGGACCAAAAGATAAATTGAGTTACAAACTAAAGAAAAAATAAGATAGAAAATCTATAAAAATTTAATGAAGAAAAGAAAAAAGATAAAAGAATAGAGGAATGAAATACTTAGGCACAAAAAGGTTAGAAACAATAAAAGAAATTTATTTGATAATAAGAAAGTAAATGAAAAGTAGTTTACATATAACAATGAAAAAAGAAGTAAAAATTTTTGTCGCAATATTTAAAAAGATAGAAAAAATAATAAAAAAGGGGAAAGAAGAAAGGAAATAAAAAGTAATTTTTAAAATGTTAAGTAAGAAAAATAAGAGAAAAGTTAAGAGCGATTTATAAAACAGAAAAAGAAAAAATAGAAAAAATTTAGTAGATAAAAAATTTAATTAAAGAAAAAAAAAGATGAATGAAAATAAATAAAATTAAATAATATTTTCTAAAATAAAAAAATATTATAGATAATTAAAAAATAGTAAATAGAAAATCAAAATAAATCAAATAAAATAAGAGATAAAATATAAAAAAACTAAATAATAAAATTTATAATTAAAAAAATAATAAATAAAAAATAAAATTATAAAAATAATAGTATTAAGTAAAAAGAAAAAAATATGTATAATATTTGAAAAATAAAATAAATAATAAGAGAAAATACAAATAAAAATAATTAAAGAAAAAATAAAAATTTAAAATAAATTAAGAAAATAAAAGATTTTGAAAAACAAAATAAAAAAAGAACAATAAAAAATTTTATTGAAGAAAGAAATATAGTAAGAGAACAAAAAAAATAGAAAGAAAAAAATTAGAAAGACATTTTTTTAATATGAGTCTAGTAAAAAGAAAATGAAGTTGAAAAAAGATTGGAAGAGGAATTTGAAGGAGTAAATCAAGTTACGAAAAAAAGAAAAAAATGAGATATAAAGTAGCAAAGGAATTACTGAAAAAAGAAAGAAAAGTGAAGAAATAGAAAAATGAAATGCATGGGAACAGAGAATTAGAAAGTATAAAAGAAAATTATTGGCAAAAGAGAAAGTGAATAAAAAGAGTTTACATATAGTAATGAAAATTTATGTCGAAATTTTTATTGAATGAAGAAAAATGAGTGAATAAATTATAAGATAAAGCAGGATGAAAAAAATTTTTATAAAAAGTAGTAGATAAAAAATTAAAGAAGGAAAATAAGAAAATTTAAAAATAAGAAGTAAATGAAAAATAATTTTAAAAAATGATAAAAAATAAATAAAAAAATTAAATAGTATTTTTTATAGCAAGTAAAAATAAAGAAAAATAAAAAATAATAAATCAAATAAAATAGAAAAAATAAAACAATATATATAAATAATTAAATAATAAAACTTATAATAAAAAATAATAAGAAAAATAAATCAAATAAAAATAGAAATAAAATTTAAAAAAGATTATAAAAATAATAATATTAAATAAAAAAGTAAAAATATAAATAAAAATAAATTAATAAAATAAGAAATTTCAGAAAACAAAATAAAAAAAGAATAATAAAAAATTTTATTTAAAGAGGAAATATAGCAAAAGACCAAAATAAAAAATAGAAACGTAAAAAGATATTTTGCTAATATGAGTTTAACGAAAAGAAAATAGAATTGAGAAAAGATTGGAAGAGGAATTTAAAGGGGTAAATCAAGTTACGAAAAAAAGAAAAAAATGAGATATAAAGTAGCAAAGGAATT
>CARUQW010000027.1:0-2663 GCA_949077355.1 uncultured Clostridia bacterium
GTTACTGCATAAAAAATAGATTAACTTTATAAAAAACGCTAATATTAAATTAAAATAGGAGAAAAGAAATGTTTATAAATTACGCTCATAGAGGTGCTTCACAATATGCACCAGAAAATACGATGTCTGCCTTTAAGAAAGCATTAGAATTGAAGGTAAATCGGGATAGAATTAGATTTGCAAAAGACAAAAGATGGAAAAATAGTTATATTTCATGATGAAAGAATAGAAAGAACATCCAATGGTGTTGGAAAAATAGAAGATTATACCTATAAAGAATTATTACAACTTGATTTTGGAAGTTGGTTTAACAACCAATACAAAGGTGAAAAAATTGTATTATTTGAAAATTTCGCAAAAGAGTTTTTATCTCGAAATTTGACATTTGCCATAGAATTAAAAACAGAAGATATAGAAAAAGAAGTATTAGAAATAATTCATCAATATGTCAACCTTGAGAATATTTATATTACTTCCTTTGAGTATAAAATATTAGAAAATGTAAGAAAACTAGATAAAACAATAAAAATATCTTGGTTAATAGAAGAAAACATAAATGAAAAAAATATAAAAAAATTATTAAAAATAAAAGGAAGTCAAATTTGTCCAGAGGCAACAAAAGTATCTCCTGAAGATATAGAACTAGCACATAAAAACGGATTAGGAGTTAGGCTTTGGGGTGTCACAAACGAAGAAATAATGAAAAAAGTATATTCCTTAGATATAGAAGGAATGACAGTTAATTTTCCAGATAAACTGAATTTATTAAGGGAAGAGAATAAAGCAACATTTGCAGACAACATAATTTATGAAACAGAAAATTTTGTAGTAACTGTTCCTAAAATACCACATATTCCTAGAGAAGATGGAGGACATCTTATCATAAGAGAAAAAAATTATCAATTTGAAAGTAGAAGCGAACTCATTCCAAAACTAGCTATAGAAGTAATGAGACTGACTATGTTGGTAGGAGATGCAATGAAAAATGGAATGAAGAACAGAAATATAGAAATTGAAAGAATCAATTATCAAGAAAATGGAAATTGGACTTATCAAAAAGGAGCAAAACCAGTTTTTCATATTCATCTATATGGAAGAACAAAAAATGCAACAACTCAAACTTGGGGAGAAGCACTTGTTTTCCCAAATAAAAAGACAGGCTTTTATGATAATTTTGAGGCTTTTAACGAAGAAGATATAAAAGAATTAAAAAAACAATTGACCATTTTGGAAAAAAACGAAAAATATAATCTTGAAAATTGGAAGGGATAATAGTATGAATTTGTATGTAATAAGACATGGAAGAACAAATAACAATGATAAACATCTTTTTAATGGTGGAACCGATGAAGATATCAATCAAACTGGAATTCAGCAAGCTAAAATGGCAAAAGAAAAGATAAAAAGCCTTCCCATCGATTTAATCATTTGTTCTCCTATGAAAAGAACGAAACACACAGCACAAATTATAAATGATAAAGAAATTCCTATTATTTATGATGAAAGATTAATCGAAAGAGATGCAGGAGAATTAACTTTAAAGCCTAATGAAGCAGTTGATGGAGAAGCTTATTGGAATTATCATTCTACCAAATATAAAAACTTAGAAACTGTGCCAGAACTTTTCAAAAGAGTGCATCCTGTCCTTGATGAAATACAAGAGAAGTATAAAGATAAAAATATTTTAATCGTAACACATAATGGTGTAGCGAGAGCTATTTATGCTTATTTTTATGGACTACCAGAAGATGGAAACATTAGAAATATTGGAATTCATGAAAATTGCGAAATTAGAAAATATAAAATGGAGGAATATCATGAAAGAAAATAAAAAATGTAAAATTATTATTTTTTCTGATATACATTATTTGGATAAACGACCAAAAGAATTAAATGCTAGTTTAAATAGAAAACTGACACAATATGCCATTCCATTATTAGAAAAATTAATAGCAAAAATAAATGATAATATGAAACCGGACATAACGATAAATTTAGGAGATTTAATTGAAGATACATATAACCATGATAGAGATATTGCAAATCTTAATTTTATTTGGAATCGATTAAAAGACATAGAAGGAACTTTCTATTCAGTAGTCGGAAATCATGATTTGAGAACTATGAATAAAAGGGAAGAAGTAGAAGAAATTATGGAATATAATCATTCTACTTTTTCTGTCAATGTAAATGGATATCATATTGTTATATTAGGTACAGAAATAAGACATGAATTAGGTTTAGAAAGAGGAGGGATTTTCAAAGCGCAATACATTTCGAAAGAAGATTTAGAATGGTTAAGGGACGATTTGGAAAATAATACATTACCATGTTTAGTTTTTACTCATTTTGGATTAGCAGAAGATAAAATGGAAGGGAATTATTGGTTTGCAGAAACTCCAGAATGTGCTTTACTTAGAAATAGAAAAGAAGTAAAAGAAATACTTAAGAAAAATAAAAATATTATAGCTGTTTTTTCAGGGCACCAGCATTGGACAAAAACACTACAAGAAGATGAAATATCTTATTATGTATTAGGGTCTTTAACAGAGAATATAGAAAATGATGGAATTCCTGATGGTGTATATTTTGAAGTAAATTTAGAAAATAAAAAGATAGAAGTGATAGAAGATCAAGCAGAAATATTAGAAGAAACATCAAAT
>CARUQW010000027.1:2673-13849 GCA_949077355.1 uncultured Clostridia bacterium
GTACTCTTCTATTTTATTCAATTAATTGCTTTACTTCTTATGTGAATTATGATAAAATAGGATACATAATTATGTTTTAACTATAAAAAGCTTAGTTAGCATTTTAAGAAAGGAGATATGAATATGGCAGAAGAAGGCTTCTTTGCAAGACTCTTTGGACTGGAAGACACAAATTCTGAAACCGAGCAAGAAAATCGGATAGAAGATACGGTAGAAACCAATGCAACAGAGTCTACGGGAACAACATTACAAGATGCAGTAAATTTTGTAGCCGAATTGCAGAGTTATTATTATAATGATATCTGCAAGATGCAATCTGATTTACTTGTGCAAACCCTCAATGCTAATGAGGAAAAACTCATCAACAAAAAAATCAAACAAGATAAAACCGCACTTTCTCAAATAGATGAAGTTCTAGAACAAGTAAAAGGAAATGAGAAAGAATACCAAACTATATGGAAAAAATCTGTTTATAGTTTTTACGATGAGATTGAAAAAGCAAAATTAGCATCGGTTCAAACAAAAGTTTTTGCTATTTTAATTCAGCTATGTGCTATTAATACCAAGCAAGAATTGGATACAATTATTCTTAACCGTATTGAGAAATATAAGGAAGCATGGAATATTTCACAAGAAATCCAAATTCCTAAAAATTTCAATGCCATTTTAGTAGATGGTAGTAATGGCATTGAAAGGTATCGTTTTGGGGAGTTTTATAAAGCTGTTTATGAGAAGGACACTGATAGGGTACTCAATGCGAAACAATTAAACGAAATCAGAGCATTGGATTTTGAGTTTAAAGACAAGATTTCTACTGATGAAGTATGGGTCTATATCTCAAATGTAACAAGATTTCAGTTCAATTTTATGCGAAGAACTTGTATGATTGGTAACACATGGGAAGAAATGCCAAAAAATAAGTTGATTTTGGATGTTGTAAAGGTAAAAGATTTAAAACAATATCTAAAGGGGATTTTGCAAATTGTATTTACCAAAAATGCGCATGCGGTTATTTCTGTAATAGTTCCAACCAATCAGATGCTTAGTGTAATAGGACCTATTGAAAGGAATGGTGAAAAAGTAGAAATAATAAAAAGATATCGGTTTTACCTAAAAGAAAGAAGCGGTTTGTATAAGAAAAATTTACTAACGGCAAGAGTTAGTAGGAGAAACATTCCAGAAAAATTATTATTTATATCTTATTTAGACTTCAAAAAAATGTATTTTTGAGTTTAAACAAAGAGATCATAGGATGAAAAAAGTACATCCTATGGTCTCTTATTTTATAGAGTATACATAAAAATAAAAAAATCACGCAAAAGTGTTGACTTTTTATGTTAAACGTTATATAATACCTAACGAACCAAATATTTAAGTAGCTAGTTTATTGTGTACAATGAACTAACAGTATGTTCCCATAACCATGAGAACATCTTAGCTACTCTTGTAACAGTCAACTTTTATCAAACTCAAGGAGGTAGACACATGTCTGTAAAATTAACAAAAGGTCAGGGCGTTAACTTGAAAAAAGAGGCACCAAATTTAAAGCGGGTTCTTATCGGTTTAGGCTGGGATCCTGTAAAGTCTTTCTTTGGCGCTCAGATGGATATCGATGCAAGCGTAATTTGTATTGATGACAAGGGCTGGAAAGAAGATATTGTGTACTTTGGTAACTTAAGACATCGTTCTGGTGCAATTAAGCACTACGGCGATAACCTTACTGGTGACGGCGACGGTGATGATGAGCAGATTGAAATCAACCTGGAGAAAGTTCCAGCAGAAATCAATCGATTGTCCATTATCATTAACATCTATTCTGCTTATAGCAGAAACCAGCATTTCGGCAAAGTAAAGAATTGCTTTGTTCATGCATCTGACATGGACTCTGGCAAGGAGTTAGTATACTACGATATTGACGGCAATTTCGATGGCAAGACCGGCATCTTTGTAGCAGATATTTACCGATACAATGGTGAATGGAAGTTTAAAGCTGTTGGAGAAGGCGTCAAAGTGCGGGGAATATCGGAAATGGCTGAAATGAAGTGCAACCGCAGGTAAACTGCATAAGTAAACAAAATAAAAAACAAAAACAGGAGGAATTATTATGGCAGTAACATTAACAAAAGGTGGAAGAGTTAACTTAACAAAAGGTACCGGGTTAAAAGAAGGCATGATCGGCTTAGGTTGGGATACCAACCGGTATGAAGGCAGCGCAGACTTTGACTTGGATTTGGTAATTTTCGAGTGTGATAAAAATAAGCGTTGCATCGATGAGCGGCATTTTATCTTCTATAGCAATCTCGAAGATCCAGAAGGAGCAATTAAACACTCTGGTGATAACCGCACAGGCGCAGGAGACGGCGACGATGAAACAGCATTCATCAAGTTTGCTAACATTCCTGAAACAGTGGAAAACATTGTTATCGTAGTTACCATCTATGAGGCAAAGGCAAATAACCAGAACTTCGGGCTGGTGGATAACGC
Source organism: uncultured Clostridia bacterium (assembly GCA_949077355.1). GTDB lineage: Bacteria > Bacillota > Clostridia > TANB77 > CAG-508 > CAG-269. The sequence continues at coordinate 5,158 of CARUQW010000027.1, forward strand.
ATTTATCCATATGGTGAACACAGAAACCAATGAGGAGATTTTGCGGTATGACCTTGGGGAAGATTTTTCAATCCAGACGGCAGTTGTATTTGCAGAGATTTACAAAAATGCCGGCGAGTGGAAATTCAAGGCTGTTGGCGAAGGATATGCTAAAGATTTGGCAGATCTTTGTCAGGAATATGGCATTGATGTTGCATAAGAAAGCAGCGTGTAGCTAATTAACTTAAGACCTGCACCTCATTTGCTATGCAAGTGAGGTGCTTTTCTTTCAAAAAACAAACATTAGGAGGATTAAAACATGGAAGAAATGGTAATGCAGCAGGAATTATCACTACCAGCTAGTTATGCACAGCGCATGACACCTGAGGCGGCTCGGAAAGTAGCAGATTTAAAAGCAACGATTGATATGCATGACAAAGGAAAAGTAGTTGCCTATGGGCGCGAACAGCAGGCTTCACTCGGTAAGTTTTCGGATTCTATTTTACAGGGTGTTGGAACCAAAGAAGTTGGTGAAGCAGGTCAGCTGTTAGCCCAAGTTGTTGGAGACCTGAATGGTTACAAAGCAACTTGCAATCAGGAAAATTCTGGATTGTTTGGATTTTTCAAAAAACAGAAATCCAAATTAAAAGCACTTCAGACCAAGTACAGGTCTTTGGCCGATAACATGGATATTGTTGTCAAAGAACTGCAAAAGAAAGACTTGGCATTAGGTCAGGTTTCCAGAAACTTTGATGTCATGTATGAAGAAAACCGTGCAACCTATGAGTTTTTGACAATGGTCATCTTTGCAGGTGAGCAGGCTTTAGCAGAAGAAAAACAAAAACTGGCCACGATGAGGCAGGAGGCAGAAGCGTCTGGCGATTCCATGGAAATGCAGAGAGTATCTGATTTCAGCGATGATATCATTCGATTTGAAAGAAGATTGTATGACTTGAAATTGACGCGAACCGTAGCCATCCAGCAGGCACCTCAAATTCGGAATATCCAAAAAGGTGCAGATGAAGTTTCTGAGAGTATTAAGACTACAATTGTCACATCGATTCCATTGTGGAAGTCACAAATGGCAATTGCTCTGGGAATGAAGGTGGTAAAAGAAGGTTTAGATGCTGTTAATAGTGTCAAAGATGTAACCAATGCTATGCTACTTGCCAATTCTCAAATGAACAAACAGCTCACATTAGAAGCTGCTCAGGCAGTTGAAAGAGGAGTGATTGATATTGAAACAATTAATCAAGTCAATCAGGATTTGATTGAGTCAATTAATGGTTCTTATGAGATTGCGCAGAAAGCTATTACGGCAAGAGAAGAGGGAGCTAAGCAGCTTCAGGCAAATGAGGCTGAACTCAAAGCTGCAATTGTCAAATATACAAATTTGTAAGCAGCTAAGAATAAATCAAATCAAAAAATCCAGTTCATAATGAACTGGATTTTTTGATTAAGTTAATAACAAAATCAAGTATGCTATCAGCTGATTCTGCCTTTACGAACTTATTAAGGGCTTTTAATTCACAGTCAGAAGGAATTATGCCATAATTTGAATATTCTAACATAGAAATATCTAAATTACTATCACCAGCTGCAATAGTAGTCTGGTTTTCGTTTAGCAAATATTCATTTATATATTTTAAAGCATTTCCTTTGGTAATTTCTGCTGGAATGGCATATACTTTCTTGCCCTGAAAAGAAAGTTGCCAAATTTTTGTATCTAATTCATATTTTAGGACCTTTTTACAACTGTCAATATCATCAACCTTTGCAAAAATAAACTTTTCATCAATAATTTTAGGAGAAGATAGTAAAGTAGGAAGTGTCGTAAAAACATGATATACCTTTTCGAAATCATATCGATTTAAAATAGTATTTACATGGTTATCCCAGCTAGGATCTATCCTCCCATTATGCAATATCACTCCACCATTATCAATAATAGCATATTTTGTATCTTGAAATAAATGAACTCTATTAAACTGTGTCAGAGAACGAGTGGTTGCTGGTATTACTAACATTCTATTCATAAGAAACTTTAGCTTTTGCACAGCAGAGAATGTCATATAGGTAATTTCTCTACCTTGGTAACGCTCCACACAATGGAACATATCTTTATTGCCAGCAATCGTTCGATGAGAAAATATCATAGTATTATCTAAATCCGTAGCAAATATCATAAGCTCACCTCTTTATACATCTGATAATTTCTTTATAATGCCACATACACGATACATTTGCAAAGGATATTCTTTGATTGGAACGTTTTTTTCTTCACAAAGCCTTTGAATATGAGCAAAATTATGCATGTCTGCCAAATTTCTTACTAAGACACAATAAGGAATTCTTCTAAGTAGTACTCTTGTTGTTTCTCCAACACCAGGCTTGATTTTAGAAATATCAGTCAAGCCAAAGTCTCTTGCAATTGATTTTACTTCATCCATTCCTATACGAGAATTATTTCGAATTGGTTCAGGTTGAAAATAATTGTAATCAACACATTTAAAATAACTACTAACAATATCGATAAATTCATTCGATTTGTCTTCTTTCAAAAGTTCCCCATAATATACTGCTCCGTGAAAATCGCCTGGACCAATAAGGTCTTTTCTTAAGAATGTGCGACTCACAAGACCACTGACGGTGGAATTTAAACAAGCACTTGGAATAAGAAAATCCTCATGGGTACCACATAAATCTGTAATAAAAGCAGGGTCGGAAAGAACTGCTAGCGTACTACCAAGAGAAGAAAATTTAGAATTTTGCATCTTTAATTTTTGACAAGCTTCGTTCAAAACTTCGTTGATAGCACCTTTACCAATCCAACCATCGATAAATTGAATTCCAGATGAACCATGCTGACTAACAATATAGTCAATTGCATTTTCATCAATCCCTTTGCCACGAATAATGGAGATACTATAATGTGGCACAACAATGTGATATTTGTACCTCAGAAATCTTTTGAGCAAGATACCAATTGGTGTACCAGCTCGAGCTAAAGATACAAGAACTAATTTGTCACCAAACTTTGCATATAACTTGTCAGCAAGAATTGCAGTTGCATTTGCTGTTTTGTAAGACAAAGTAGCTAAAGCTTCTTCATAAATTTGCATATATTCTTGTGTTGGCTTATATTCCAAAGGCAACATCTCAGAATAATGAACACCTGACTGATTGAGGATTTCTCTTTCTTCTGTGGGTAATGGTGTAATCAGACCAGAGATATCCTTAAGAAGAATGGTTACATCTTCATTCCGATAACTACTTTTTACTAAATTCATACTTTCACCTTAACCTTTCAAAACAATAAAAACAATCGTATCAAGTTTACAGCCAGTACTTACAAGGGTAGAAGAAATATCAGTCATAAATGCTTCTGTCGGTATGACATCGGTAACAATATAAACTCTGTCATATTTTCGAAGATTGTAAACATAAGTTTTTCTTTCCTTATTATAAGCACTGGTAATCGGATAACGATACTGGATAGCATAATCCTTTAAAGTAGATGTTTCAATTGGACTTCTAGTAGTTGCATGACAGCAAACATTAACATGCTGTTCTTCTGCAAGCATTTTTCCAAATACCATTGGTGAAAACATATATTCCTCTGTTCCTAATACCAAAATATTCTCATTGCTTTTTGGCAAGTAATTGCTGATTTGTGCTATAATTTGAGAATAAAGAATATTAGAAAACATTTTGAAATGACAAGGAACGAAACCAAGCCGTTCTTTCGAAAAATTTGAAACGTCACAAGGTACTTCTACCACATTAGGATTACATTCTATTTTCACAAATGTAGTGTCTGAGCATGATGAGGGAATGGGGACGATTGTTTTTAAATTAGCAATTTCACCTCTTAATAAGCAAAAGGTACTAATTTTTAAACAATTAAATTTATTTGCCCATTCTTGATTTTGCCAATTAAGAATAGAAGCTACTCCATAATTTGCATGAATACCAATCCTTTCCAATTCATGAATGAAATTCAAAATTGTATTTCCTGTTGAAATCTCATCATCAACGAAAAGAATACGGTCACATTTTTGCAAGCTACGGATATCGCCATACAAAAGTTGTTCTGTTGCATGAGAATGTTCTTCTTTAAACTCCAAAATAGGAGTTTTATTTGATAGAATTTCTCTTGTTGTCTGCATATAGTAAATGCAATTTGGCAAATGACACGCCAAATAATTTCCAATTGCTGTTGCCGTTTCTGCAAAACCAATAACAACAATTTTTTCTGTTTTATTGGTTCCTTTTATAACTTCTTGTGTTAACTCTTCAAAAAGAGAAAAAGCTTTGGAAGGATTCACTGGAATATGTTTTCCCTGAAGAGGATTTACAAATAGAAAATCCCGTTTTGGATTATGCATTCTTTTACAAATCTTTACCATATCGGTAGGGGAAAAGCTTTGGCTATGATTTTCATAAATTGTAACATAGTTTGATAATGCTAATGAATTTTTCTTCATAGACAATCTCCTTTTAAACATCTTTTTTAATTCCATAGATACCAGATAAAGCAAGAATCTTTTTTGCCCAATTAATATGGGTTTTGGATTCGTTCATCTGGTTTCCATTGGTTCCTTTTTTAACTCCTACAAAGCTCTGCGACGACATGCTAAGTATCTGAAGTGCATTCATATAATCTGCTTCTGAAACAATTAATGATTGCTGAACAAGGGGAAGCTGAGAAGGGTGAATGCAAGTTTTTCCAATAATTCCATTGAGTCGGTCTAAGAAAAGCTCCTTTTGTAATCCACTTGCCCAATCTGTTTTAGATGGATTATTTTTATCTTCAAAGAATTCCCAAGTTGGTCCAGATACCACATAATCAGTAGCAAAAATATTAACAATATCCGAAATACAATCAGCCACTACATGAATATCCCAAATCGTACTGCTGATGGGACGTCGTATACCAAAAATGTTACAAAAGTCAGTTCCTCCTACACGAATACAAAGAACAGAATCTGAAATATGCTTTAATTGTTTCTGAATATAGCACAAGTTCTCCATACGAGTAGGCTTATGCATAACATTTCTACTTTCAATAATTGGCATTAAATAGAGTGGCGTTTTTACTAGCTCCAAAGCATACTTAAATGCTGTTATATAATCACAAGCATTTTCTTGATTAAATTTTGGAACAACAAAGCCTGTGATAGTTGAAATACTACTGCCACATTTGGTAACTAATCGAGTAATTTGGTTCGGTTCTCTTACCCGAATGAAAATTAAGGGTAAATCAGATACTGAGAATTCTTTTGCTGTAATAGCACTTTCTAATGTAAGTAGTGTGTTTTTAACACATTCTTCAGCCTGTTCTACCATACTATCACCAATAGAATCTTCCAAGCAAAGAACCAAAGATTTAATGTTAGGATTTTCTTTTTGAATGATTTTCTTGGCAATCTTAGTATTGGTGCCAGGCATATAGAGTAGTCCACCAACAGCATATTGGAGAATTTCTTTACCAGAATTTTTGTCAAAGTTGCGAATAATGTTTGCAGAATAATTGTTAATTGTACGATAATCCATAATGTTTTCCTTTCTTTTTGTTCTCTTGTTGTTAATGTGGTTGCTAAAATATTAAATTACTTACAAAAATAGTTTTTCTTAAGAATCGTAATATAAATCTCTTTGTAATTACACAGGACTTATATTACTTGTTAGAGTAAACTATTTTGATTATTTACCGATAAAATAATCAACTCCCTTCATTATAAAATTTTTATAACTAATAATAAATCGGTAAGTGCCATTATTATACCATAAATTACATAAAAAATCAATAATTATGTCTACAATGATTGATTGACATAAATATATTTATGTGATATAATAGGCAACATACGAAATGTTTTAATTGCATAGATTAATTTGCAATAAGTGAAACTGTTCGTGTATACATTTACAATTGAATAAAATAAAAGTAAGGAGGAGAAAACATCAAATCTATTTATGTGACACAAACCAATCTATTTCAATTTAAGGAGGTAACTTTATGAACAAAACAATTGGTTTAACAACACAGCAAGCTCTCGAAAACAGAGCGAAAAAAGGAAGCAATGAATTGACACAGCGGGAAAGTGAAAGCTTTTGGGATATGTTCAAGGAATCCTTGCAGGATACTTGGCTAAAAATCCTAATGGTAGCATTAGCTCTCGAGGTAGTTTTTTATGCTATTGGTCGTATCTGGCCGGATATGGGGTCTGATGATTGGTTTAGTGCAGTAGCAATTTTCATTGTTATTGTTGCCGTTTCCTTTATTGGCACTTATATCAATTATAGGCAAGACCGTGGTGCACAGGCGCTTCAGCGAGAAGCCAGTCAAATTACGATTAAAGCTTATCGTGATGGAGAACTAACAGAATTATCAATTAACGATGTTGTTTGGGGCGATTGTGTTTACTTACAACCAGGTGATAAAATTCCAGCAGACGGTATCTTGATTGATGGCGCTTTAAAAGTTGACCAGGCAGCATTAAATGGTGAAAGTAGAGAAGCAAAGAAAGTTGTCTTAGGAGATAATCCAGTTCCTAGCAATGATGATTTATTTACAAAATTCAAATGTTTTCGTGGTAGTGTTGTTACTTCTGGTTCTGCTATTATGCAGGTTACAGACGTAGGTGATAATACGGTATTGGGAAATATTAATGTTTCTTTACAGGAAAAAGATGAAAGCAAAACACCATCCGAAGAAAAATTAGACCGGTTAGCAAAAGGTATTGGCATCTTTGGCTACTGTGGTGGTAGCGCAGCAGCACTTATCAATTTAATTTTGGGACTCATTAGTATGTCTCATTATACAGTTGGTAATATCGCTTATTTAATTCTTAGCAGTTTGGTTCTGGGAGTTTCCATTATTGTTATGGCTGTACCAGAAGGACTGCCATTAATGAACACACTTGTTCAGGGATTAAATGTAGGAAAAATGCTGAAAGCACATATCTACGTAAAAAATCCAAAGGCAATCGAAACGGCAGGGTATTTAACTCATATTTTTACCGATAAGACAGGTACGTTAACAAACGGCAAAATGACGGTAGCAAATGTTGTAACAGGAGATTCTAAAATCTATGACTCATTTGCAAACATTTGTGAAACAATCAAAAAAGACATTATAATTGGTGCAGGAGTTAATAACGATGCAACCATTAGCGGAGAAGGAAAGGCAATTGGTTCTAATGATACTGACAGAGCTTTATTGACTTATTTGGCAGTAGAAAACAATGAATCAATTGATAAGACCATTATCGCAGGCAAGGAACCTTTCGATTCCAAGGTTAAGTATGCAGCAGTCACCCTTCCAAATGGTGATAAATACTTAAAAGGAGCGCCAGATATTATTATGGAAGGTTGCACCAGTTACCTTGACAAAGACGGCAATAAACAGCAACTTTCAAATGATGTGTATGCTAAGTTAAAGAAAACTTGGGATGCACAGACCGAAAGAGCGATGCGTGTGATTGCAATTGTAAAAGAAAGCGCAGGAGAGCAAATCTTTGTTGCCTTAATATCTATCAGAGATGACGTTCGTAAAGATGTTAAAGGTTCTGTAAAGAAAATGCTCAAAGCAGGTGTTAATGTTACTATGGTAACAGGAGATGTGTTAGCTACCGCAAGAGCAATTGCAAAAGAAGCAGGCTTAATTACTAAGTCAAGTGATATTTGCATTACCCATGATGACTTAGCCAAAATGTCAGATGAGGAACTGATTAAAGCACTACCTAATTTGAAGGTGGTTGCAAGAGCCGTCCCATCTGATAAAGAAAGACTTGTAGAAGTAAGTCGTTCAATAGGCGAAGTTGTCGGCATGACAGGTGACGGTGTTAACGATGCAGCAGCACTTCATAAAGCTGATGTCGGATTCGCTATGGGTTCTGGAACAGAAGTAGCAAAAGAAGCTGGCGATATTATTATCCTTAATGACAGCTTAACTTCTATTGCAGATGCGATTATGTATGGTCGCACTATGAGTAAGTCGGTTAAAAAGTTCATTATTTTCCAGCTAACAGTTAATGTTAGTACTGTGTTTACAGCTGTACTTGGTCCAATTCTTGGATGGACAGAAGTATTTACAATTGTTCAAATCCTTTGGATTAATATGATTATGGATACTTTAGCAGCCATCGCATTTGGTCAGGAACCAGCACGTGAGAGCTATATGGAAGAAAAGCCGATTGCTCGTACAGCTAATATTCTGAATGGATATTTAAAGAGTAGTATTTTAGTAGGTGGTGTATTTATTACCATCATTTGTCTTGGTATCTTGAAGAATATCTTTGGCGTTTATACATTAATTGGAAGCAACGACTTAGCAGTTGTCAGAACTTTTATGTTTGCAACCTTTATTATGGCAATTATTTGGAATAGTTTTAATGCCAGAACAGAGTCTATGAATTTATTTGAACACATAGCGGAAAATCATAACTTTATTTTAGTTATGTCTGCTGTAACAGTTATTCAGGTAATCATCATTCAGTTTGGTGGAAAAGTATTTGGTACTACTCCATTAACACTCATGAATTGGGTGGCAGTTATTCTGATTGCCTTTATGATTATTCCGATTGACCTTGTTCGCAAGGCTGTTGTGAAAAAAATGGGAATTCGAGAATAATAACAGCTATATTTTATTCAAAAAACAGTAACACTAAAAAGAAAAACCAGGTATTACAATTGTAATGCCTGGTTT
>CARUQW010000027.1:13859-21363 GCA_949077355.1 uncultured Clostridia bacterium
TTCTTTTTTCTACAAAATAACTAGCAATTTAATAGATTTTATGATATATATAAATAAAGAGGTGTAAAATGAATACGAAAAAACAAAATCAATATATAAAAGAACAACCCTACAAATTGCATATATTATGGATTCTTGCTGTGTTTATTATTATGATTCTATTATCTATTTTTTATGTAGGATATATTAAAGACTTAAGCTATCAACATGTATATCAAAACATAAAGGAACTAAGCGAGCAAACAGCAACTCAACTAAATCTATCTATTACAGATCAAAAAAGTTTTGTAGAAATAATGGTAGAATCGATTGACAGAGGATATTTTAAAACAGAAGAGGAAATTTTCGAACGATACCAAGAAGATTTAGAAGCTTATCACTTTACAAGACTTGTTATCTTAGACAAACAAGGAAATGGAATAACAAGCGATGGACATCAAGTAAGAAATTATGCTAATATCGAAGAATTCTTTCAGCAAAAAGATGAAGTTTATCTATCTGAAAACAGACCAAGCACAGTTAGCAATAATCAAGTAAATATCTATTCAAAAGTATTCCAACTAAACGAGGAAGAAAAAGTTCTAATGGCAACAATTAACACATCTGATTACAAAGATATTTTGTTAAGAAGATTATTTGGAAAAGGTGGAACTTACCTAATCAACAACAATGGAACGGTATTAATCGATTCTTTTGGCAACATAAAAGCAGACAATGCTAATTTATATGAATACATAAAAAATAGATATACACCAACAGCAGAAGAAGAAAAAGAAAAAATTGATGATATGGCTAGGGCAATTAAAAATAAGCAAATTGGTACTTTTGATGTAAAGTTAGGAACAGATACCTATTTTGTTCATTATGAAAAAGTCAATATCAATGATTGGTATGTGGTAACAACTGCATCTGATGATGTCATTGCAAATGAGTTAACTGCATTAATTATAAGTTCGATTGGACTTTGTCTTGTTATTAATTTGCTTTTAACCTTAATTGCCATTTATATTGATATTTCTAATCAAAAACAAAATCACAAATTATATAAAGTAGCTTATATAGACCCGATTACTTTACTTGGTAACGAAGTTTACTTCAAAGAAAATGGAAGTATTTATTTGCAAAAACAATCAGACAAAAATAAATATATTGTTACAGTTGATATTAATAAATTTAAAGCATTAAATAATCTTTATGGTTATGGATTTTGTAATCAAATTTTAAAAATACTTGGGAAAAAATTAGCTGATTATGTTCCAACAGATAATATTACTTGTCGTATTTCAAATGATATTTTTGCTACTATATTTAGTTATAAAGGTGATATCCATAAATTGTTAGACACCTTATTTAAAGAACTTTGTAACTTAAAAATAGGAGATATGGATATTCATTTAAATATAGCAATCGGTGCTTATAAAGTTAAATTAAAAGATAGGGATATTAATAAGCTTTTGGATAAATCCTATATGGCAAGAGCTCAAATCAAAGGATTATACCATAATAATTACTATTTATTTGATGAAAAACTAGAAAATGAATTAATGGAAGAACAAAAAATAGAATCTTGTATGGAAGAAGCATTAAGCAATCATGAATTTACTATTATCTATCAACCAAAAACATTTACTAGCAATGAAAAATTAGCAGGGGCAGAAGCATTAATTCGATGGCATAAAGATGGGGAAGTAATTCCACCAAGCAAATTTATCCCGTTATTTGAAAAAAATAAATTCATTATAAAATTAGACTTATATATCTTTGAACAGGTTTGTAAGGATTTGGCTGTATGGCGTGAGAAATATCAGTATATGCCAACTGTTTCAATTAATGTATCAAAAGAACATTTTGCTACTGAGAACTTTATTGACGAATATGTGAAAATCTGCAAAAGATATCATATAGAACCAAGGAGTATTGATTTAGAAATCACAGAAAGTGCAACCATAGACCAAAATATTGATGTTTTAAAGGTATTACGCAACATAAAAGCGCAAGGATTTATGATATCAATTGACGACTTTGGAACAGGCTATTCTTCTCTTAGTATGTTACAAAATATGCCAATTGATATTATAAAAATTGATAAAGTATTTGTTGATAAAGCTGATTTACAAAGCAATAATAATATCATTAATTATATCATGTTTATTTCAAAACACTTAGGTGTGAAAACAATTGTAGAAGGAGTAGAAAACAAAGAACAAATGGAATTTGTAAAGGCAATTGGTTGCCATATTATACAAGGTTACTACTATTCAAAGCCAATTACCAAAGAAAAATTTGAAGAATATTTTATGAAAAATAAATAAAAAATAGCTTTCAAAATTTACATAATTTCATATTATATATAAATGTAATATGAAAGGAGGATTCAATAAGTTTTGGAAGTAAAAAATAAAAAAATAGGATTTGTATTAACTGGTTCCTTTTGTACCTTTAGTAAAACAATACCTAAAATGAAAGAATTAATTGATAAAGGAGCAGAAGTGATACCAGTTATGTCATATAACAGTTATTTGATGGACACAAAATTTGGAAAAGCATCTGATTTTATCAAACAAATTGAAAACATAACTGGAAAAAAAATAATTCATACAATACAAGATGCAGAACCAATAGGACCAAAAAAAATGACAGATATTATGATTATTGCACCTTGTTCACGGAAATACTATGTCAAAGCTAGCTTGTGATATTATCGATACGCCTGCTACTATGGCGGCAAAATCTCACTTAAGAAATCGGCTTTCCATTAGTTATTGCACCATCAACAAACAATGGGTTAAGTGGAAATGCAGAAAATTTAGGAAGATTATTAAATCGAAGAAATTATTATTTTGTACCATTCAGACAAGACAATCCAATTACCAAACCAAGGTCAATTGTCTTTGACTTTGAATTGTTAATTAAAACAATAGAATATGCTTTAGAGGGAGAACAAATTAGTCCCATTTTATTATAATGATTGAATAGGAGCATGTATGAAAAAAATTAATTTATGGAAAATATTTGCCTACCTCATTTTATATAGTTTTTTAGGTTGTATAATAGAAACTATATTTGGCATTTTAACAACTGGATTATGGCAATGTAGACAAAGTTTTTTATATGGACCATTTTTGCGGAATTTATGGAATAGGAGCCGTTATTCTAATTGTAAGCTGTCAGCATTTTGACAAAAACAATATTACCCTATTTTTAGGTGGATATGCAATAGGCTCTATTACGGAATATCTAACTAGTTTTTTAGTGGAAGTTATTATGCATGCAAAGTGGTGGGATTACAGCAACAATATTTTAAATGTAAATGGCAGAGTATGTTTACTTTATTCTGTATTTTGGGGAATTTTAACCATATTTTTAATAAGAAAGTTTAACCCTTTTATAGATACAATACTAGATAAAATAGCTACTAAGTTATCACCTAAAATAGTGAAAATAGCACTTACCTTTATTGTTTTATTTTTATCATTAGATTGTTTACTTACTTGTTATGCGCAAGATATTTTTATAACAAGAATGGTAATCGAAAATAACATAGAAGTATATGATATTCAAAAAAGGGAAGAGAGGTATCAAAAATTACAAGAGAAGGATTTTCTTATAAATTTTGTAAATAACCATTGGGATAATGAGAAGATGATACAAACCTTTCCTAATATGAAGATAGAAGATATACACAATAATATAATTTATTTAGATAGTTTATTACCAGAGATACAGCCTTATTATATAAAAATATTTGAAAAATAAAAATACGAACATTTTTTCTAAAAAGTATTGACAAAGAAAAAATGTTCGTTTATAATTATCTCAACAAACGAACAAAGTTTCTAAAAAAGGAGATAATTATTCATGAAAGTAAAAATAGTAAATAAAAAGAAATTTGTAAGAAGTTTAATTTTTTTATTAGCAATTATCACACTTATTTTATTAGGTGTTAATGGCACATATTCAAAAACAGAGGTAGCTTATAAAGAAGACTATATTGTTAAAGGGGATACATTATGGTCAATTGCTGAAAATGAGATTAAAACCAATGAATATTACAAAAATAAAGATATTCGAAAGGTTATGTATGAAATTAAGCAATTAAATAAGATAGAAAGTGGAAATTTGAAAATAGGACAAAAAATAGTAATACCAAGTTTATAAAAAAGAAAAAGGTTAAATTTTTTCAATCCACCTTTTTCCAATATCGATAAATTTTAAAAATCAGCTAATGGATTACTCTCAAATGCATTACGGACTTGTTCATCATTAACATGAGTATAAATTTCAGTAGTAGCAATACTTTCATGTCCTAGAACCTTTTGTAAAGCTCGAATATCAACTTGCCCATATTGATACATTAAAGTAGCAGCGGTATGACGTAATTTGTGAACAGAATACTTCCTTGTATCTAAACCTGCGGCTTGCAATTGTTTGGTAACAATATTTTCTACCGTTCGATTACTAATTCTCGTTCTTCTTTCACTTAAAAAAAGAGCCTTTTCTGAATATTTCTTATCATGCTTAATACCTTCTTTTGGTCGAACTGCTAAGTAATCAGCAATAGCATTCATACAAGCTTTATTTAAATAAATCGTTCTTTCTTTATTACCCTTACCAATTACATTCAACTTACATTCATCAAAATCAATGTCTTGAAGATTAATTCCTACTAATTCAGAAAGACGCATACCACAATTTAGAAATAAAGTGATAATAGCATAATCTCTCTCACAATTTCTATTATCCTCATTGTAAGTAACATCGAGCAATTTTCTACTATCTTCTAAAGAAAGATATTTTGGCAATCTTCTATCTAATTTTGGTGTTTCTAAATCCAAAGCAGGATTTTCATCAATTAATTTTGCTTTTTTATTTAAATATTTAAAGAAAATACGAATCGTAGAAATCTTTCTAGCTCTTGTAGAGGCTTTGCTATGAAATTCACGTGTTAAGTAAGAAGTAAAAGCAAGAATATCGTCTAGTTGAATTTTCTTTATTGTTTCAATGGTAATGTCATTTATTTTAATTGCTTTTAATTCTGTTTCATCTGTCATATGAAAATGTAGTTTAATAAATCTTAAAAACATCATTAAATCATAATTATATTCTTTAACACTATTCATTGATTTATTTAAACTAGTAATCGAATAATCTAAAAAAGAATTTAAAAATTCTGGGTTATCTTCTCGACTTATCATAAGTATACATCCTTTCCTCTAGTGTATTACAAAAGTTACAATTGCATGGCTGTCTAAATTATCATGAAATACATATTGATTATAACATAAATTATATTCTATATTTTTATCTGTTTTATTTAATAACACTATAATAACACTTTTATCGGGATTTTTAAAGGCTGATACCGAAATATTTTCAGAAAATTTGTGGCAAAAAATTCTTTTACTTTTAGGTTTTATATATTTAGCGAAATGAGAAACATAGTAAAGAGCAGGTGTTTTAATAAAATTAGAGGAGTTCTTATTCATCATAATAAGACTATTACAATAATTCTTAACATGATTAGGTCCGCCGCTTAAAGTCCAAGACTAGATTCCAATCAATAAAAGCATTTACTCCATGATTAAAATCTTCGATTATTTCATAAGCATACATTTCAGCATTAAATAATTCATCTTTTGGCTTAAAATGAGAATAACCAGTACAACCTTCTGTATGAAATAATAGTAAATTAGGGAAGAGGTGTCGCAAATATTCTAAACTTTCAAAATGTCCACCAGTATACCAATGAAAAGCAATGCCGACTGCTAGAATTTAAAGCATTATAATCAATTAAAGTTTTTAAAGTTCTTTCTAAAACTTTATCCTTGTTGTGGTCCCATATTAAAAAATGTGTATCTAGACTATTTTTTTGAAAGGTGGGAGATAAGTAATTTTTTAACAAATTTGCTTCTTCAGAAGGTGAATATAAACAAGATTCCCATATCTGTTTAGCTTCTGGTTCGTTTTGAATCGTCATATAAGAGATAGGAATACCTTTACTTTGATAACTATGAACATATTTCACCAAATATTCTGCCCATAACTTTCTATATTGTGATAATAATTTACCACCACCAGATAAACGATGATTATCTTTCATAAAAGCAGGAGGTGACCAAGGAGAAGAAATAATTTTAAGAGAAGTATTTCGTTTTTGAGCAGATTTAATTATAGGAATGACATATTTTAAGTCTTGCGCAATAGAAAAGTCTGATAAGTCATTTTTGTACGAATAAGAGTAACTTTTTAAAGAAAAGTCACAACTACCAATCGAAACCCTAGCAAATTGATAATTCAGATTATTTTTCGAAAAATATTCATCTAAAATTTGATTGGAAAGGTTTTTATCAATCGTATTTAAAATATAACATGAACTTTCTGTTAAGGCTCCACCAAAACCCAGAATTTCTTGAAAAGCAATTTCTGGTTGAATTCGTATAACTTGATTTTCTATTTTTCCAGCATTAGAAATAAATTTTACACTAGAAGAATGAAGCCTTAAATTATTTTTTAAATTGGTTTCTATTTTTTCTATTTCCATATTTGTATTTTATGCTATTTATGATATACTATGAATATATTTTTGATAAATAGAAAAGGAAAGTGATTTTAATTGGCTCATAAAAAAAAAGAGGAAGACTATGTACCAAAAGCCTTTCGAAAAAATAAAAAAATAGAAGAAGAGAATAAAAGAGTACCTAAAAAAGGTAATAAGAAAGCAAAACGAACGAAAAAGCAACGAAAAAAAAGTAAAATCAAAAAAGTAATTTTACTTATCATTCTAGTCATTATTCTTATCACAGGAATTATGCTAGGCATTTCAGCACATCGATGGAAAACCCTAGCAAAAGAAATGCTGCGAAATGAAAATTCTATTGTTCTTGATATGGATGGAAAAGAGATTGCCAAAATAGGCTGTGAAAGAAAAAATAAACCAATTCCATCATCATCCATGTCAGACAATTTAAAACATGCTTATGTTGCCATTGAAGATGAACGTTTCTATTCTCATGGAGGAATCGATATCAAAAGAACAGGGGGCGCTATTGTTTCTTATATTATACATTTTGGTAAATCTTCCTATGGTGGTAGTACCATTACCCAACAATTAGTAAAAAATTTAACAGGAGATTCCACAGATAGTATTACAAGAAAAGTAAAAGAATGGTGGAAGGCATGGCAATTAGAAACTTGTTTATCCAAAGATGAAATATTAGAAGGTTATCTAAATCTTATTTATGTAGGACCTAATATGTATGGTGTAGAAACAGCATCACAATATTATTTCAGTAAAAGTGCAAAAGATTTAACATTAGAAGAATGTGCTTTCTTAGCAGGAATTAACCATTCTCCCAATTCTTATAACCCTTTTGAAGGAAAAGATAATCAGGAAAAAATTGAAAAAAGAACCAAAACTGTTCTTTCAAAAATGTTAGAACTAGAATATATTAATGAAGAAAACTATAATACTGCAATTACCAAGGTAGATAAAGGATTAAATTTT